>DATCOK010000313.1:0-4182 GCA_036564765.1 Candidatus Acidiferrum sp.
CTGACGGCGTGATGGTGGCGCGCGGCGATCTCGGCGTGGAGATGCGCCCGGAGCGCGTGCCGGTGGTGCAGAAAACCATCATCGCCAAGGCGCGGGAATTTCGCCGCCCGGTGATTACCGCGATGCAGATGCTCGAATCCATGACTGGTAATCCGCGGCCCACGCGCGCGGAAGCTTCCGACGTGGCCAACGCGATTTTCGACGGCTCGGATGCGGTGATGCTTTCCGCGGAGACCGCTTCCGGCGCGTATCCGGTGGAAGCGGTGCAGATGATGTCGCGCATCATCGAAGAAGCGGAAAAAAGTATCCGCGAATTTCCTCGTCCGGCGATACAGGAGCAACTGAAAGTCCCGGAGACGGTGGCGGAACTGGTGTGCCACGCGTCGCGCGAACTGCACATGCGGGTGATCGCGGTGTTTACGCACAGCGGATTCACCGCGAGGCTGGTGTCGCGCTACCGTCCGCTGGTTCCCATCATCGCCTTTTCTCCCGAGGCCGCTACCCGGCGGCGCATGGCGCTGATCTGGGGAGTAATGCCGGCGCGCATCCGCGATCCGAAGAGAATTGATAGTCTGGCGGCAATTTCCGAGAAGCGCCTGCTGGAAGAAAAACTGGCGCGCAAGGGCGACGTGATCGCCATTGTGGCGGGCACTCCGATGGGTATTCGCGGGACGACCAACTTCATGAAGTTCCACGTGATCGGTGGTTCAAAGTAAGCCCCCATAAAAAATGAGAAAAATCGCAGGGGAATTGCAGGCAGGATGGCCGACGGCACGTACGACCTGGAAGCCTTCGTTTACGAGGTGAGAAAAGTTTTTGGGCCAGCGCTGCCGCAAATACGTTTAGCGCGTGGCGGAAACTCAAGATTTATCGCGTGGCGGAAAATTCCGCGACGATGCGCGCCAGCACATCGACGCCTTTGGTGAACGATGCGACCGGAAGATGCTCATCGTCGCCGTGCATGCGCAGATAATCTTCTTCGGTCAGTGGAAAAGGAACCAAGCCGTAGGCTTGCACATTGTGCAAACGCAATTGCGCCGAATCCGTCGCGCCGGTTGATTGAAATGGAATCACCGGCACGCCGTTAAATTGGGCTGCGGCCACTTTCGAAATCGTCGCGTAAAAATCCGTCTCCAGCGACGATGGCGGCGCGGCCAGTCCGGCATCCGGCTGCACTTCAAATTTGATTTGCGGATCGTTGACCAGCTTGGTCAGCTCCGCCAGCAAAACGTCGATAGTGTCGCCCGGCAGTAAGCGGATATTCAGATTCGCGCGGGCCTCCGCGGGAATCACGTTGTCGCGCACTCCGGCGGACAGCATCGTGGGCGCAATGGAATCGCGCATCATGGAATTCCACATCGGGCTGGCCTCGGAAATAACTTTTTGCGCGTGTTCTCCGCGATCCGTCGTATCCAGCACGCGCATCCACTTGCCCAAATCGTCCGGTTCCACCGCGGCCAGTTGCTCGAAATATCTGCGCACGATGGTGGTGAAGTGCACCGGCGCGGAATACGCGCCGATTTTTGAAATCGCATTCGCCAAATGCACCACGGCGTTGTCTTTGGTCGGCCGCGATGCGTGAGCCGAAGTTCCGCGCGCCACGACCGCGACGTTGAGGGCTACTTTTTCGCTGGCTTGCACCGCGACGTATTGCACTTTGCCATTCTTCACGAACACTTCGCCGCCTTCATTCAAGGCATAGCCCGCGGCGAACTTGTCCCAATACTTCGAAATCAGAATCTTGATGCTGGCGTCGCCGCCCTGCTCTTCGTCGCAGGTAGCCAGAAAGATCACGTCGCGATTCAGATGCGCGTTGGAACGCTTCAACGCGATGAACGCCGCAAGGTTCGCGGCCAGCATGCCTTTGTCGTCCAGCGAGCCGCGTCCGTAAATATTGTCGTTGCGAATAATCGCCGCGAACGGTTCCACCGACCACTTCGAGCGGTCGACACCGACCACGTCCATGTGCGCGACGAGCAAGAGCGCCTTCGACGGATCGGCCACCGCGGAGCTGCGCAAACGCGCCACCAGCGCGCTGCGCCCGGGCGCTACGGACAGCAATTCCGACGGGATGCCTTCTTTCTCGAGCACGTGCGCAATGTAGGTGGCCGCCGCCAGTTCGTTCCCCGGCGGATTGGTGGTGTTGGTGCGGATCAGGTCGATCAGCCAGCCTTGCGCTTCTTTGGCGAGGGCGGTGGTGTCGCCCACGGGCGAGGGGCTCGGAATGGCGGCCGGCGTGGTCTGCGAGGTGCTTTGCGTCGTGGGCGAAGCGGTGGTCCGCGTCTGCGCACCCAACATCGTCACCAATGTCAGGCCGACCGCGGAGGCTAAAGCCCCCAGCCACAGCACTCTACGCACGTTTCCCTGTCCGTTCACGAATCTCCTCCCAAGCTGGCCGCCACGCGCACCGCGCTGCAACACTTTGCTGCGATGGCGCTTCATACTAACATGCAGGTGTCGCCGCTCAGGGTGTGGGGTGAGGCGGCGTTGCGAAGAATTCACCGATCGTTTGCGGGATCGGTTGGTAATAAATCGTTTCGGGAATCAAGACTGCCGACTCACGCGAATAGGATGGAAGAATGAAAGCGATGCGTTCTGAAATTGTGTCCGTTAGCCTCGCAACGTTGCTGGCGTGCGCGCTGATTGCCAATCCGGCGCTGGCGCAAGCGCCTGCTGGACCGCAGGGTGGCCAGCCGCAGCAAAGCGCGCCTCCTCCGCAAACCGCTCCGCAGCAAAATCCGCCGGCGAAGCCGGCCACACAGGCGCCGCCGGAAGCTGGCGTCACTATCGCGGTCGACGTTCCGGTGGTCACTGTGGATATCATCGCCACCACCAAGAACGGCGACATTCTTACCGGCCTGAAAAAAGAAAACTTCCGCATTCTTGATGATGGCGCTCCGCAGACTATTACCAACTTTGCGCCGACGGATGCACCCATCACCATGGTGGTACTGATGGAATTCAGCGGCCGGGCTTACGGCTGGTTCGCCATGTACGCCAAATACTGGGCCGATGCGCTTTTCCCAAATCTGCAGCAGAAGGATTGGGTCGCGCTCGAAACCTTCGATATGCGCACGCGTCTGGAAGTGGACTTCACTCAGGATAAGAACGAAGTGCGCGCGGCGATCAACCATCTTTATTTTCCGGGATTCAGCGAGTCCAACGTTTTCGACGCGCTGCTGGAAACGAACGAGCGGCTGAAAGACGTCAAGGGTAAAAAGTCGATTCTGCTGTTGGCCAGCGGCGTCGACACTTTCTCCAAACACACGCTGGACGACACCATGAAGGCGTTGCGGCAGAGCGACGTTTCGATTTTTGCGGTTGGGCTGGGTAAAACCTTAACCAACGCCATGGACGCTCGCGGCTCCATGAGTTCCCACATGGACTACCTGCAAGCGGAAAATCAGCTGAAGACTTTTGCGGCGGAAACCGGTGGCCTGGCCTGGTTCCCGCAATTCACGGGAGAAATTCCGGGCATCTTCCAGCAGGTGGCGGCGATGCTGCGGCATCAATACAGCATCTCGTACACACCGGGGAATGGCGCGAAGGATGGGAAATTTCACAAAGTAAAAGTGGAGTTGGTGGCGCCGGATGGGCAGCCGCTTACGGTACTGGATCAGAAGGGTAAGAAACAAAAGTACGTGGTGTATGCCCGGGAAGGGTATCAGGCGCCTAAGGGCGGGGTTGGGGACTAGGGACGTTGGCGATGAGGCGGTTGTTTTTAAGGATGGATTTTTTGATACAGGGGATTCTTTGACGGCCAATAAAGATGGAGGTTTTCTTCAGGGGCGCCCTGTCTCTTCAAGAACGGCAACTATGGGAGAACGGCGGATATGTGTGCGCTATCCGGTGTGAGGCTGCGCGAGAGATCGAAGAGAGATTCCTCCGCTGCGCAAGCCGACTGCTTTGCAGGAGCAAAGCAGGAAGAAAATGCGTCGACTTGTTTCGGTCGGAATGACTGATCTGGGCGGGTGGCGTGGGAATTGCCAAAATCAATTGGCCGGTAGAAAGAAGCAAAAACATTCCGTAAATCTCCCAGCGGGGACAACTAATAGCCTCGCGAAAAATCTACTACGTTTAGCAGGTCACGGTTGGTGAACCAGCGGTCCAGCAGGTCCAGCAGGAGGGCTGTTTCGCGGTGCCAGAGGCGGTCGCTCACGGCGCTGGTGTGCGGGGTTATGA
>DATCOK010000314.1:0-1879 GCA_036564765.1 Candidatus Acidiferrum sp.
CAGCGTGCGCTGATCAACGAAGATCAGGAGTTTGCGCACACCCGCTGGTCCGACGCGTTTTCGTCGGCACGTCCCACTCCGCAGTGGGGCGGAGTCAAATTTGGCAGGCGCATTGTTGACTCGCGTTCGGTGGAGGTTCCATTTTCCGCTGAGCAGGCATTTCAGCCGATCGAACGACTGGGCGGAACTACCGGGTGGTATTACGGGAACTGGCTCTGGAGAGTGAGGGGATTGCTGGACCTGGCGTTTCGCGGACCGGGCATGCGTCGTGGCCGGCGTTCGCCGACGCGACTGTTGCTCGGCGACACCGTGGACTTCTGGCGCGTGGAAAAAATCGCTCCGGGACGGTTGCTGCGTTTATCCGCGGAGATGCGGCTTCCCGGACGGGCCTGGTTGCAATTTGAAGTGGAACCTACCGCGTCGGGTTCTCTGGTGCGCCAGACCGCCATCTTTGATCCGGTCGGTTTGCTCGGACAACTATACTGGTATGCCTTGTATCCGATTCATCGTTTCGTTTTTCGCGGAATGCTTGCGGGCATCGTCCGCGCGATGGAGCGGCCGCCGAAACAACGCGAGCATCCGCGCAAGTCCGGCAAGCTAGTCGAGAAAAAAATTGCTGCAAACTAAGCCTAGAGATTTGGGATGCATGTAGACTATTCGCAGGAACAAATCCGCCAGCCCGGAGACGCGTTTCTGCTGAGCCACCACCATCCAGAGGTCGAAGGACAGGAGCTCGTGGTATTCACGGACTCGTCGCGCCGCTACGTCGATTGCACCGATGGGGTCTGCCGCCTGCTGGGTTACTCCCGCCCCGAAATGCTGGCGCGCACTATCGATAGTGTCAGCTTTCATGACGAGCACGTCTCGAGGTTGTTTGCGGAATATCTCGAGCGCGGGCAACTGGACGGCGAATTCGTTTTGAAGCACAAATCCGGCAAACCCGTGCCGATTCGTTATCGCGCTTTTGTCTTCTCCGATGGTTGCTCGGCTGCTATTTGGGAACCGATCAAGGATTGGCGTGAACTTTATCTCGCCGCGCTCGTTGAAGTCGACTCCGCGCAGCTGAAACGCAAGGTCGAAATTGCCTTGGCGGCGGTCCAGCATCGCGCCGAGGAAGTGAAAAGCGTCCACGCTGGACCGCATCCCGAGCAGCAATCCCTGCGCGATGCCGCTTCCGCACTGCAATCACTGAAGCGCACGGCGTAAAACGTCAGTTTTTCCGCGAACGCTGAAAAACGCCAATCGAACCCGTCGACAATTTGGCCGTACCATCGATCTGTTGCGAGTGTTAGAAACCGGCTTGAGATTTTTCCTTCATGACCCAGGACAGACGTAATCTTAGCCCGCTACGCAGGGCTTGGACGGAGATTATCCAGGCCAACGATTACGACGATCATATGGCCGCAGTCGGCCAGGCCCAGGCCAATGCGCGCCTAGTTCTGCGCTTCCTTGCGGAAAATTCGTTTGCGCCGGACTCACGAATTATTTTTGTGGGTGCGGGAACCGGTCAAATGTTGGATTTCATCCCGGCCGACGCTTTGCTCGGCTTCAGCACCGTCTTTACGGATATCAACGTGAACTATCTTGCGGTTCTCCGTTCCAGGCTTCAGCAATCAGGAAAAACTCCGGCGAGGTTCGGAATCATCGTTGATGACCTTGAGAACTCGAGTATCCGTTCGGAATTTGCGGCGGTGATTGCCGTGCTCGTCCTGGAACACCTCGATTGGCGAAAAGCTATCGCTTCCATGGGAAAACTTGGCCAACGAATGTTCGTCATCGTCCAAGAGAATCCTCCCGGGCTCTCCACGGCTATGACACGCGGGCGAGCGACCTTCGGGTCTATGGCGGTTTTCGAAAGCCTTGATTCCGAACGGATCGA
>DATCOK010000315.1:0-6495 GCA_036564765.1 Candidatus Acidiferrum sp.
GACCAGTACATCGTGCAGCGCGCACTCGGCGCGCCCAATGAAACCGTGGCACGGCGCGGCAGTATTTTCGCGGCATTCCTAAAATTGTTTCCGGTGTATTTGTTCATCGTGCCCGGTTTGATCTGTTTCGCATTGGCCCGCAGCGGAAAAATTCCTGAACTGGCATCCATGATCGGCCCCGACGGCAAAGCTATTCCCGCAGTAGCCCAAGGCGCGTTCCCGATGTTAGTGCAATATTTGCTGCCCGCGGGACTGCGAGGCATTGTCGTCGCCGGCTTGCTCTCTGCTCTGATGGGCTCGCTTGCCGGCGTCTTCAACGCCTGCTCCACGCTCTTCACTGTGGACCTCTATCAGAAATGGAAGCCGCAAGCCACGCAGCACCAACTGGTGCGCACCGGCCGCTTCGCCACCATCATCATGGTGGCTATCTCGCTCGCGTGGATCCCCGTGATCAAAAACGCGCAGGGCTTGTACACCTATTTGCAGGCGGTGCAGGGTTATCTAGCGCCGCCGATTTTCGTGGTCTTTTTTCTTGGCGTGGCCTTTAAGCGCCTGAACGCGCAGGGGGCCTTCTGGTCTATGGTGGTGGGCTTCGCGCTGGGACTTTTCCGCATGTTTGTCGATACCCCGGTGACTCTGGGCTTGCCGGGCTTTCAAAGCGGTTATCCGAAGGGTTCGCTGTTGTGGATCGTGAACAATATCTACTTCCAGTATTTCAGCGTGCTCATTACCGTTGTTTCGGCGATTGTTATGGTGGGTGTAAGTTACGCCACGGCGCCGCCGGAATACGGCAGGCTCCAGAATTTAACGTTCGAAACGAAAACCAGGGAGGACCGCGCTACCACCCGCGCCAGTTGGAATTGGCGCGACGTCTTGGCCTCCGCGATGGTGCTGATGTGCATTCTCGGCGCTTATTTATATTTCCGCGGATGAGCCAGAGACTCGCGCAAACTTTCGCGTGAAGTTTGATTGCGAGTGCTTCCTTGCAGAGGAATTAACCGGCCAGCCAGCCGAACAGCGATTGTTTCCACGCCTCGCGGTTAATTTCCGCGAGCGATTCCGTCAACGGAATCCCCTTGGGGCAGGCCACCACGCAATTTTGCGCATTGGCGCAATCTTCGATTCCCCCGTTGCCCATGGCCGCCGCCAGCCGTTCCTTCGCGTGCATTTTTCCCGTGGGATGCATATTAAAGAGCCGCACCTGGCTGAAAATCGCCGCGCCCATGAAGGGATTGTGCTCGTTCACCTGCGGGCAGACTTCCAGGCAATTTCCGCAGGTAATGCAGCGCGATAAGGGGTAGCCCTTCTCCTGAATTTCCGGCGCCATGCGCGGGCCTTCCCCGAGGTCGTACGTGCCATCGATGGGAATCCACGCTTTGACTCGCTTCAAGCTTTCGAACATGAACTGGCGGTCGACGGCCAGGTCGCGGATCACGGGGAATTTGGTCATCGGCTCGATACGGATGGGCTGGTCCAGTTGATCGACCAGCGCGGAGCAGGCCATGCGCGCCTTGCCATTAATCAGCATGGCGCAGGACCCGCACACCTCTTCCAGGCAATTCGAATCGTAGGAAATCGGGGTGGTAGGGCGTCCGTCGGTGGTCACCGGATTTTCAGCGATATCTCGCAGGCAGATAATTACGTTCATGTACGGGCGCCACTGCAAGCGAAACTCTTCCCAGTGCGGCCCGACTTTCGGCGCAGACTGGCGCTTCACGCGTACCATCACTTCTTTTTTGCCGTTGTTATCGGACATCACAACCTCTGGTCGCCAACTTCGTAGCCAAAAATCTTTCCGACATGTTACTTCGCCGCGTCGTAACGCCGCGGCCGCGGCGGAATCTGCGAAATATCCACCGGTTCATAACTCAACCTTATTTCGCCGTTGCAATACTTCGCGCGCGTAGTCTTGAGCCAGTTGGCGTCGTCGCGCTCGGGAAAATCTGGTTTGTAGTGCGCGCCACGTGATTCGTTGCGCTGCAAGGCGCCCAGAGTCACCACGCGAGCGAGAATCAGCATGTTGCCCAATTCGCGTGCGAAATTCAGCGTCTGGTTGGACCACTTGGTGCGGTCGCTCAAATTGATTTTCTGATAGCGGCCCTGCAGATCGCGAATTTTGCTCTCCGCCAGCTCCAGATTTTTGTTGATGCGCGTCACGGTTACGTGCTCGGTCATGATTTCGCCCAGCTCACGCCAGATGGTGATGGGATTTTCGCTTCCCTGATTCGCAATCAGCGCCTGGTTTTTCTCTTCCTGGCGCCTTTTCTCGTTTTCGAAGACCGACGAAGCCACCGCGGCCGTTCCCGTTTGCAAATTCGACGCGTACTTCACCGCTGCGGGGCCGGCCAGGCTGCCGCCAAAGATGCACGACACCAGCGAGTTCGCGCCCAAGCGGTTCGCGCCGTGATACTGATACTCGCATTCGCCGGCGGCGTAAATTCCCGGCACGCTCGTGGCTTGATCCTGCCCGTTTATCCAGATGCCGCCCATGGTGTAGTGCATCGCGGGGAAAACCTGCATGGGCTCTTCGCGCGGATCGACACCCAGGAATTTTTCGTAAATTTCCAGAATGCCTTCGAGTTTGCGGTCCAGCGTTTCGCGCGGAATATGCGTGACATCCAGGTACACCGCCGCTTTGCCCCGCAAGCCCAACTTTTCCTGGTAGACGATACGATGAATCGCACGCGTGGCGATGTCCCGCGGCACCAGATTGCCGTATTTCGGATACCACTCCTCGAGGAAATAAAAACGTTCCGCGTCGGGAATGGTGCGCGGCGCGCGCGTGTCGTTCGGATTTCTCGGCACCCACACCCGGCCGCCTTCGCCGCGCGCCGATTCGCTCATCAGCCGCAGTTTGTCCTCGCCGGGAATCGCCGTGGGGTGCACCTGAATGAACTCGCCGTTGGCGTAATCGACGCCCTGCTGAAACAGCGCGGACTGGGCCGAGCCGGTGCAAACCACCGAATTGGTGGAGCGGCCAAAAATCGCGCCAATCCCGCCGGTGGCAAAAATCACCGCATCGGCCGCATGCGTAGTGATCTCCATGGAGCGCAAGTCCATCGAGCAAATCCCGCGGCACACGCCGGACTCATCGATAATCGCGGAAAGAAACGTCGAGCCTTCGAATTTGTTGACCCGGCCTTCGGATTCGTGCCGGCGGACCTGTTCATCGAGCGCGTAAAGCAACTGCTGCCCGGTAGTCGCCCCGGCAAATGCCGTGCGGTGATAAAACGTGCCACCGAAGCGCCGGTAATCCAGAAGACCTTCCGGCGTGCGGTTGAACATCACGCCCATGCGATCGAGCAGGTCGATGATTCCCGGCGCCGCTTCACACATGCGCTTGACCAGTGGCTGATTGGCCAAGAAATCGCCACCGTAAATGGTGTCGTCAAAATGCTTCGCAGTGCTGTCGCCTTCGCCTTTCTGATTTTTCGCCGCATTGATGCCGCCCTGGGCGCACACGGAATGCGAGCGCTTCACCGGCACCACGGAAAACAGATCCACTGGCACGCCGGCTTCCGCCACGCGAATAGTGGCCATCAATCCGGCGAGGCCGCCGCCTACCACAATGATTTTGGGCTGTTTCATCGAGTTAAGTACGACGCAAACGGATGCCAGTCCAGCCGAAAGCTAAGAATAATCAGAACACCCACCACGCTGAAGACCACCCCGACCAACACGCCCAGCTGCCCAGCCGCATGTTGCGCTCGCGCGGTGGCCGCCAGGCCCCACTTACAGAGAAAATTCCAGATTCCGACGCCAAGATGGAATGAAGACGCCAGTACCCCGACAATAAAAAACGCCAGGTAAAAAGGATTCTGCAAATCGCTCGCGACTGTCGCATACGTCGAACGCCCGTGGGTTACCCAGCGCTCGGTGTAGAGATGCCAGCCGATATAGGCGAAGGCCACCAGCCCGGTCCAGCGCTGAAAGGTGTACAGCCAGTTGCGCACCCACGGATATTGCGAGACGTTAGACTGTCCGCGCAGCCAGATATACACGCCGTAGACCCCGTGATACAGCAGCGGCAGAAAAATAAATACCCACTCCACAAAAATGCGGTACGGAATGGTTTGCAGATCCTCGGAAGTCTGATTGTATTTCTGCGCACTGACCAATGCCGCGCTGTTGGACCAAAAATGCTCGGCAAGAAACGCGCCAACGGGAATAATTCCGGTAAGAGAATGCAGCTTGCGAAGAAGGTAGCTTGAATTTGCCTGGGTGGCGGTTGCGGACATGCCCTCTCCGCCGCGAAAGTCCTTCAACACAAATTGTTGCGGGAAGGCGCTCGAAACTCGCGGCAAAATCAGTATAAGGAGTTGCCAGAAGCGTTGCAAGTTGACCCGTGCGCATGCGGCTAACAACTTTCTGCGAAAACCTGACAAATAATTTAGCTTGCGCAATTTGCTGCCCTTGTACAATTGCCAATGACGGAGAAAAAAGCGGAATCCGGCGTGTCCCAGGCAGTTCTGCGCAAACATTCATGAATGCAAATTTCAGTCTGGTGGCGGAATTGGAACGCTTGGCGAGCGCCTTGAGTGCGGACGGCGGCGACGCCACGAAACTTTCGCTCCAATCGGTGGGTGTACGAATTGCGAAAGTGCTCAACGTGAAGCCCGACGAAGTCGCCATCATGGGACTCTCCACGCGTTGGAAGCATCTTTACTTTTTGGTGCCCGAAAATCTGGCGCAGGTAGGCTACATTCCGCTCTCGAGCAATTCCGCGCTAGCGGCCCGCACCGCGCGTGAAAGCCGTCCGGAAATTAACAATAATTTTGCCACCGTGCGGCATGCCAGCGTCTTCGAAGGCGTGAAAGTCGCGGGCGAACCCACCCAGGCGATTCAAAAAATTATCAGCGCACCGATTTTGTCCGAGGCACGCGTGGTGGGCATCATCCAGATCAGCCGCAAAGGCGATTCCGTGGCGAGCGCCGGGCCGGATTTTACCCCCAGCGATCTCGGACAGGTGCTGGCGCTCTGCAAACCGCTGGGAAAACTTTTGCGCCATGTTGCCGACCCGCAAGTCTGAAGCGAAAAATTATTTTTGATCGCGCGCGGCTCGAAAATCCCGCTCCTGAATCTGGAATTGCGTTGACACTCGAATACCTTCTTGTTACTTTTCCACAGCGGAAAATTTTTCGTCAGTAAACTCACTTACGGAGGCACGGCCAACCGGCTCATGGCGTTTGTCGCTAAAAAGATTTTCCTCACCAAAGGCGTCGGAAAACATCGCGAACGGCTCTCGAGCTTCGAGTTGGCTTTGCGCAACGCAGGAATTGCGGCGTGCAACATCGTGCGAGTCTCTTCCATCTTCCCTCCCGGTTGTAAATTGATTTCGCGTAGTGAAGGTCTAAAGCACATCAAGCCCGGACAGGTGGCCTTTACGGTCATCAGCGAGAATTCCACCAAGGAAGCGCACCGTTTGATCGCCGCGAGCATCGGCTTGGCGTTGCCCAGCGACAAAGCCATGTACGGATATTTGTCCGAGCACCATTCCTTCGGCGAAACCGAAGAAGTCGCCGGCGAATACGCTGAAGAGTTGGCCGCGGAAATGTTGGCGACCACTCTCAACGTGGAATTTGATCCGGATTTGTCGTTCGACGAGAAAAAAGAGGTTTACCGCATCTCTAACAAAATCGTCCGCACCATGAACGTCACGCAGTCCGCGGTCGGCGACAAGCGCGGCCTATGGACCACCGTCCTGGGCGCCGCTATCCTGATCGGCGAAGACGACTAGCACCTACTTCCGCTTAAAATATCCCAATCGCTCCAACACCGCCCCGACAATCAGCGGCAACGCTACCGTCGCGTCGTCATAAACCTCCGCCAGCATCCCGCCTTCCTCTTGCGGAACAAATTTCCCCCACGAGACCGCCTCGGTGTAGGTGCTCCCGCTCAACCCGCCCCAGTTTACCGGCTCTGGACAAATGCGCACACCATAGCTGTAACGCTTCAGTGGAATATCCTTGTATCCGCGACGCGCGAGTAATTCCGCGTACACTCCGAATTGCTGCGTCCAGTTGCGCGGAACACCGCCGCCCACGGTGAAAATGCCCATTTTTTTCGTTGCCAGCATGGTGCTCGCGAATTTTTCAAAATCCTCGAAAGGATCGAAGCGCAACAGTGGCCGCTTCTCTTTCAAGCGAATCATTTTGTGCAGCGCGAAATCGATCCCCAGCTCCGAATCGGTGAACGCCGGAACAAACACCGGAACGCTTTTCTCGAACGCCGACTTCAATATGCCGCGGCCGGGCATGGTCTTGTGCAGATACTCGCCGATGCGCTGGTGCACTTTCCAACTGCACACCGTTTCCTCGGCATCCCAATCATTGAGAATTCGTTCCATCACCTTTTCTACGTGATCGAGATTGGTTTCCGGCTCAAGCGAATCGTAGACACGGTTATAGCCGGCCTGAAACAACTCGTTGTCGTTCATTTTGCTTTCGTCGTACCGGAAATGCGAACGGCCCGTGGCTTCCACGAGCCCGTGCGCCA
>DATCOK010000316.1:0-2158 GCA_036564765.1 Candidatus Acidiferrum sp.
GTTAGAAGGTGGGCAAGCCACTAACACGACGCCGCGCGTCGCGACATTGCGACACAGCGCGAGGAAATTTTCGTTCGTCCATCTGATCTTGGTATTACTCCTAACCGCCTACCCAGACCAGTCATTCCGACCGAAGCAAGCCGACGCATTTTCTTTTCTGCTTCGCTCCTGCCAAGCAGTCGGCTTGCGAAGTGAAGGAATCTCTGTTCGATTTATCGCGGAGCCACGCGCTGAACTGCACGCAAAATCCGTCGCTCTCTTCCGCGGTCAACTCCGCCCAACGCCTCTACCCGCCCAACGCCCCGCCCGCGCCCTCCGGCAATTCAATCTGATACTTCGTCCGCACCTTCTCCCGGTGTTGCTCCAGCGCCAACTCAATCAACTTGCTGGTCAATTCGCGAAACGGAATCCCATCGGCCTCCCACAACTTGGGATACATGCTGATCGACGTGAACCCCGGAATCGTATTTACCTCATTCAAGAAGATCTTCCCGCCGCGCTTCTCAATAAAAAAATCCACTCGCGCCATCCCGCTCAACTCCAGCGCGCGAAACGCCGCCACCGCCATGGCCTGCACTTTCTTGATTTCCGCCTTCTTCAACTTCGCCGGAATCAACAGCTGCGTCCCATCCTCTAGATACTTCGCGGTGTAATCATAAAATTCCCGGTGCGGCACAATCTCCCCCGGCACCGACGCCTTGGGATCGTGATTCCCCAAAACCGAAACTTCAATCTCTCGTGCATTCACCGCCCGCTCCACCATAATCTTCATCGCGAATTCCGACGCCAGGTCCAGCGCCGGCCCCAACTCCGCCCGCGAATGCACCTTGGTCATGCCCACCGACGACCCCAGCGTCGCCGGCTTCACAAAGACCGGGTACTTGAATTTTTTCTCCACCGCCCGCCGGATCTCTTTCGGGCTGCGCTCCCAATCCGCCCGCGCCACCGCGATCCAAGGCACCACCGGAATTCCCGCCACCTGCAGCAGTTTCTTCGCGACGTCCTTATCCATCCCGATCGCCGACCCCAAAACTCCCGCGCCCACAAACGGCAACCCCGCCAGCTCCAGCAACCCCTGCATCGTTCCGTCTTCGCCAAACGTCCCGTGAATCACCGGAAAAATCACGTCCAGCTTCTGTCCCCGCGCCCCGCCGTCCAGGCTGATCAGAGCATTCTCGCTGGGGTCCGCGCTCATCACCACCCGCTGCCCGGCCTTCAACACTTCCGGCAACATTTTTTGCGCGCTGGCCCCCGCCAGCCAGTGGCCTTCTTTGGTGATGCCGATCGGCACCGCCTCGTATTTTTCCGGATCCAGTCCGCGAATGATCGACGCCGCCGATGCCAGCGAAACTTCATGCTCGCCCGAGCGCCCTCCAAAAAGCACACCTACGCGCAGCTTCCGTTGTTCGGCGCTCATCGTTGATTTTCCATACCGCTAGGATGGCACTACTATGGCGGGAAACTGAATGACTTGTCGTGCGTCAGCACCCAAACGCTCAACACTTTCGTCTTGCGGCTTTTTTCCTCGTCGTTCAGGTCCGGCATCGGTGTAAAGGGGCTGATCTCCACCCGCACCGCCACCGCATTCGCTCCGATCGGCGAGTTCACTTTCAAAATCTTGTAACTCTTCACCGGTCCGTAATAACCTTCCGGCCCCCAATCCGCCAAAAAATCCTTCATCCCGTAACTTCCGCTCGGCTTCCACAGTTGATACGCCGTCGCCGTATCGCCCGTCACCAGCGCATCAAAAAAGTGTTCCGCCGCACGCTTCTCCGGGTAATACCGGAACGCAAAATACAAAATCACAATCAGCACAAGTCCCAGCGCCGCCAGGGTAAACGCCATGGCCCGCGACTTGTGCGCCTTCTCGACAGGTGGTTCCAGTAAACTCATCGTCTCCTCCTGCCCCAGAGGACTGAATCTCAGTATAGCTCAACGCTACCGGATACCTTCTCCATAAGCCCACTCAAACAACCCGGCTCACCCCACCACTACTCCTCCGAAATCTTTCCCTCCTCCGGCAACATCACCGGAATATCATCCCGAATCGGATACACCCTCTTACACTGTTGGCACTTCAGCCCCGATCCATCCGCCACCACGTTCACCGGAGCCTTACAAATCGGACAAACCAGAATGTCCAGCAGTTCCTGTGGCA
>DATCOK010000317.1:0-2925 GCA_036564765.1 Candidatus Acidiferrum sp.
CGCCAGCGCCTCGTTGCGGTTGAAGTAATACACCGACCCATGAATCCCGTTGCCGCCCGACTTCAGCGCCAGGTCCACCGTCCCGCCCGGATTTCTCCCCGCTTCCGGAGCCGACTGTGTCTGCACCGTGAATTGATCCACCGCGTCGATCGGCAACACGATGCCCGCGATGCCCGACACTCCTCCCTGATTCACCGCCGGAATGTTGTGCCACAAGTCGTTGTTGTCCACTCCGTCGATCTGCCAGTTCACCTGGTTCGCGCGTGTCCCGTTCAGCGAACCGTAACCGCCCGCCGAGTACCCGCCGAATCCCGGCGTCACGGAAATCAATTGCGTGAAATCGCGCCCGTTCAGCGGCATATCCTGCAACTGTCCGCCGGTTACCGTCGTGGTCTGGGTCTGCGTGGTGGTGTCCAGCGACAGCGATGCGGCCGACACCTCCACCGTCGTCGCCTCTTGCGACAGCGTCAGCCTCACCGGCAAGGTATAAATCGATCCTTGCGTCACCATTACGTTATCCACCGTCAATTCCGGGAAGCCCGCCGCCGTCACCACCACCACGTACGCCCCCACCGGCAGGTCCTGAAACGCAAACTCTCCATCGCTCGTGCCCTTCGTCGTCTGCGTGATATCCGTCGCGTTATTCCTCGCCTTGATCTCTGCGGAAGGAACCGTCGCTCCGCTCGGATCCGTCACCGTCCCGTTGATCGCCCCACGATACGTCTGCGCCTTCACCGACGTTCCCAGCGTTACCAGCAGCAGTACAAACAAGATTCGCCATTGCCTCATTTTCAATCACCTCATGAACGAAATCTAGACACCCCGGCCCGCACCGCTTTTCAGCAGTTTTTTAAGCCGGCTGCGGTGAGTCCGCCTCGACGCGTCTCACCGGGCACAAATTTAGGGATCGCTAACTAGAGGAACAACCACGCACCACTGCAAATTGCCCCATCAAAATCACCACCACGTGAATGCAATTCAAAAAAAGTAACGACAATTCCCTGTGGCGCGCACTCTGACGCCAATTTGGCATGCAGTCAAAGGCAATGTATCTATCAATTAAATCCATAAATACGATTCCAAAAAAGGGAAAATCACCGCGGAGTTAATTAAAACCCAGGTATGATTTTTTATTCCGTCCCGCGCAACTCTTAAAGAAAATGCCGCGCGCGATTAGTTGCTGGTGTGGGAGTGGACGCGGCGGGTGTATTGGCCGACTTTGAGGCGGATCAGGGCGCGCTGGAGGGCGACGGTGGCGCGGTCCCAATCGACTTGGGGGTCGGTGGAGGCGAGGCGCTTTTCGGCGCGGGCTAGAGCTTCCTTGGCGCGTTGCACGTCGATTTCTTCGGGACGCTCGGCGGTTTCGGCGAGGACGGTGACGCGATCGGGGAGGACTTCGGCGAAGCCGCTGAGGACGGCGAGGACGACAGGTTCGCTACTCGCGGAAGAGCGGTAACTCAATTCACCGTTGCCCAGCTCGGTGATGAGCGGGGCGTGGCCCGGCAGAATGCCGAGTTCGCCGCTAGCGCCGGGAAGCTGCACGGTAGCAACTTTTTCGCGGAGCAGCTGGCGCTGCGGGGTGACGATGATGAGTTCGATGGCTTCGGGCAACATTTACGTTTTCTGAAAAATTCCGTTCTTCTTCAAAAAGCTTGTCTTCTGCAATACGCGATCTACTTTACTGCTTCCGATTGGCTAAAGAAAATTCCGTTCAATTCATAGAGAAACTGAGCTAGGCGTTGGCTTTCATGGTTTCGGCTTTCTTCAAGGCTTCCTCGATAGTGCCGACCATGTAGAAGGCCTGCTCGGGGACGTCGTCATATTTGCCTTCGACGATTTCCTTGAAGCTGCGCACGGTGTCTTCGATTTTTACGTACTTGCCTTCGAGGCCGGTGAACTGCGCGGCCACGAACATGGGCTGTGACAGGAATTTTTCGATCTTGCGGGCGCGAGCCACGGTGCGCTTGTCATCGTCGGAAAGCTCTTCGATGCCGAGAATGGCGATGATGTCCTGCAGGTCCTTGTAGCGCTGCAGAATGGATTTGACGCCGCGAGCGACGGAGTAATGTTCCTGGCCGACGATGCGGGGATCGAGAATGCGCGAGAAGCTGGCAAGAGGATCGACGGCGGGATAGATGCCGCGCTCGACGATCTGGCGGCTCAAGTTGGTGGTGGCGTCGAGATGGGCGAAGGTGGCGGCCGGCGCGGGATCGGTGTAGTCGTCTGCGGGGACGTAGATGGCCTGGACCGAGGTGATGGAGCCGTTTTTGGTGGAAGTGATGCGTTCCTGGAGTTCGCCGATTTCGGTGTTGAGATTGGGCTGGTAACCGACGGCGGAAGGCATGCGGCCAAGAAGGGCGGAGACTTCGGCTCCGGCCTGGACGAAACGGAAAATATTGTCGATGAACAGGAGCACGTCGAGGTGCTCTTCGTCGCGGAAATATTCGGCGACGGTGAGGCCGGTGAGGCCGACGCGGAGGCGGGAGCCGGGCGGTTCGGTCATCTGGCCGTAAATCAGGGCGGCGCGGGATTTTTCGGTGTTGCCGGGCACGATGACGCCGGACTCCGACATTTCCAGCCACAGGTCGTTGCCTTCGCGGGTGCGTTCACCAACGCCGGCAAACACGGAAAGGCCACCGTGCTGCATGGCGACGTTGTGAATGAGTTCCAGAATCAAAACTGTTTTGCCGACTCCCGCGCCTCCGAAGAGACCGATCTTTCCGCCCTTCACGTAAGGCTCCATCAGGTCCACGACCTTGATGCCGGTCTCAAACATTTCAAGGCCGGTGGACTGGTCTTCCAGCGGGGGAGCGGGGCGATGAATCGCGTAATGCGTTGGGCTTTCGATGGGACCGAGTTGGTCCACGGGCTTGCCGAGCACGTTCATCACGCGGCCAAGAGTGGCGCGGCCGACGGGCACGGTGA
>DATCOK010000318.1:0-3175 GCA_036564765.1 Candidatus Acidiferrum sp.
GGAATATCCAGATTGTTAGCCACGAAATCCGCCGCCCCCGACGACGCATGCCGCATCACCAGGCAGTCCGGCTTCATCGCGTTCAACGTGTACACCGTATCCAGCAGCGATTCGCCCTTTTTCAAACTCGACGCTTCCGCCTGCAAATTCATGGTGTCCGCGCCCAGCCGCGAAGCCGCCGTATTGAAACTGATGCGCGTGCGCGTGGAATTTTCAAAAAACGCCAACGCCACGGTCTTCCCGCGCAAGGTCGCCAGTTTTTTCAGGGGATGCCGCTGAATTTCCTGAAACAGTTTGCTCTGATCCAACAGAAAAGTTAATTCGTCCGCGCTAAGCGGTTCCAATGCCAGCAGGTCGCGAAAGCGGTAGGTCACATCGTCACGTCAGAAATTTTCAGTGCTGCTCCTTCGCCCACAAACTTCCGGACGAACCAACCTCAATCCACTACAAATTCTCTTACGCCTCGACCCGATCGACAAGCACTACCCGCTCTTCGCTGTCGATTTCCCGCAGCCGCACTTCCACAATTTCCGTATCGCTGGTCTGCACATTGCGCCCCACGTACTGCGCTTCGATGGGCATCTCGCGATACCCGCGATCGATCAGCACGCACAGCGAAACCCGCTTCGGCCGCCCCAGATCGAACAATCCATTCATGGCTGCGCGAATGGTTCTTCCGGTGTACAGCACGTCGTCCACCAGTACCAGGTCCATATCATCCACGCCGAACGAAATATCCGACGACTGCAGCACCGCGTGCGACGCCACCTTCGAAAGATCGTCGCGGTACAACGTAATGTCCAGCGTCCCAACCGGCACTTCCACTCCGTCAATGCCGCGCATGGCTTTCGCAATCCGCTGCGCGAGCGGCACCCCGCGCCGCCGCACTCCGATCAGCGCCAGATGTTTCGTGCCGCCGGACTTCTCCACAATTTCGTGCGCCAACCGCTGAATCGTGCGGTCTATTTCCGACGCCGACATCAGCTGCGACTTTTCCACGATGCGCATAAGTTGCGTAATCCTATCATTGCCCCCCGCGCACCGGTCAATGGAACCGTTGTCTCCCGTCGCGTTCACCAGCGCAAAATCTGCTTCATGCTAGACTTTCTTCTCATTTCCAAAGGATTCCGCATGCGCTCTAACTCAGAAATCTTTCGCGAGTCACTCGCCAAACTTCTATCCCTCGCGCTTTCTCTCGCCCTGCTGCACGCCCCGCTGCTAAGCGCGCAATCCGTCTCCCGCAAGCTCCCCGCCAATTCCGCGCGTCCCAAGCTCGTCGTCGTCCTCGTGGTCGACCAGATGCGCGGGGACTACGTCGACAAATTTCAATCGCAGTGGACTGGCGGCCTCCACCGCCTGGTTACCGAAGGCGCCTGGTTCCACGAAGCCGCCTACCCCTACGCCGCCACCGAAACCTGCGTGGGCCATTCCACCATCTCCACCGGCGCGTTCCCCGCCAGTCACGGAATGGTCGCCAACGAATGGTGGGACCGCGAAAAACAGGAACTAGTGACCTGCACCGCCGACACTTCCGTAAAAAATATTCCTTATCCTTCCGCCATGCCTTCTAACCCTCCGGCCTCACCCGCTCCCACCTTCGGCGACAGTGTCGCCAAAATGCTCATCCCCGCGTTTGCCGACGAATTGAAATTTCAATCCGGCGGCGCCACCCGCATCGTCACCATGTCGCTCAAAGCCCGCGCTGCCATTACGCTCGCCGGCCATCAAGGGGATGCTGTCACCTGGTTCGATGGTTACACCGGCAACTGGCTGACCTCCAGCGCCTATCCCCAGGCACCGTTCGTCGCCGATTTCGTCAAAGCCCATCCAGTCGCTTCCGACTACGGCAAGACCTGGTCTCTGCTTTTACCCGAATCCGCATATCGTTATGACAAAACGGCTGTCGGCGCCGGCCCGCCCGCCGGATACGGCGCTACCTTTCCTCATCCGCTTCACGGTAACGGCACCACCTCCGCCCCGGACCCTTCGTTCTATTTGCAATGGTCCACCAGCCCCTACGCCGAAACGTACCTAGCGCACATGGCCGAAGCCGCCATCGACCAGCTTCACCTCGGCCAGCAATCTTCCACCGATTTTCTCGGCGTCAGTTTTTCTTCCGTCGACTACGTCGGCCACGCCTTCGGCCCGCGCAGTTGGGAAGTGCAGGATGAACTGGCGCGGCTCGATCGCGATCTCGCGACGCTCTTCGCGCACCTCGACAAATCCGTCGGCCGCGGAAATTACGTCGTCGCGTTCAGCGCCGACCACGGCGTCGCTCCAGTCCCGGAGGACTTCCGCAAAAAAGGCATCGACGCCGGCCGTCTGAACACTCTCGAAGTAAAACAACGCATCGAGGCCGCCCTCGAACCCTTCCACTACGCCAAGCCCGCAGTAATGGAAGTCGGCGGCGCGGACATCTATTTTTCGCCCGGCACCTACGCCAGGCTCAAGACCGACCCGCGCGCCATGCAAGCAGTGCTCGATGCCGTCCAATCTGTCCCCGGCGTCGCGCGCGTCTACTCCGCCGAGGAAGTCGCCGACCGCCCACTCATCGACCACTCTTTTCTTACCGCCGAAGCCGCCGGCTTCTACAAACCGCGCAGCGGCGATTTATTGATGGTCCCCAAGCCTTATTGGATCTGGGACTACGCTCCATCCAACGCCCCAAACCGGGGCGGCACCTCGCACGGCACTCCCTACTACTACGACCAACGCGTCCCGGTCATCCTGATGGGCTCAGCCATCCGTCGCGGCACCTACTACGAATCGGCCACCCCCGCCGACATCGCCCCCACACTCGCCACTCTCTGCGGCATCACCCTGGCAACCCGAGACGGACGCACTCTGCACGAAGCTCTGACCGAATCGCACACGATGCAAAATTCTTTGCATTCTGATTCCGCGCGCACCGACACAAAAAATCCCGCCACACCTTAAAGAAACCGTGAAAACTCCGCATCAAGTACAACGGATAAAGGACCGAGACGGACTGTAGGAATTTGCAGAGGAAGCTTCAACAAAACTGGCGGGCAAAAATGCTAAGACGTACACGACAAATTCACTCTCGCCCATGCATCCACGAGAGAAATAACCCAACCACTAAACCCAACCCGCACGTACCCAAGATAAATAACCGCGCACCTGGAATCGCCAGCCACGCAATAATCACCAGGCC
>DATCOK010000319.1:0-2362 GCA_036564765.1 Candidatus Acidiferrum sp.
CATCACCAGCATGGGTCTGAAAAACACGCCGCAACTGCTCGCCATGGTGCACGGCGCGCAGAAAAACAGACTCGATGTGACCACCGAGTGCTACCCCTACACCGCCGGCAGCACCCAACTCGATTCCGCCATTTTCGATCCCGGCTGGCAGGAGCGGCAGGGCATTACTTTCAAAGATTTGCAGTGGAGCAAAACCGGCGAACGCCTCACTGCTGAAAACTTCGACAAATACCGCAAGGAAGGCGGTAATGTGGTGATCTTTTCCATCCCCGAATCCGCCGTGCGCGCCGCGCTCGCCGATCCCATTGTGATGATCGCCAGCGACGGCATTCCCTCGGTCGGCGCCAAAGTTCATCCGCGCGGCCAGGGCACTTATGCCCGCGTGCTCGGCCACTACGTGCGCGAAGAAAAAACGCTCGACCTCATGACCGCGCTGCGCAAAATGACCCTGATGCCCGCCGAACGCTTGCAGGTTCGGGCGCCAGCCTTTCGCGACAAAGGCCGCATCAAAGTCGGCGCCGACGCCGACATCACCATCTTCGATCCCCAGCGCATCATCGACAAAGCCACCTTCGAAGAGCCCCTGCAATACTCCGACGGCATCCAGTTCGTGCTGGTGAATGGCACGCCCGTGCTCGCCAACGGTCAGCTTCTCGATGGCATATTTCCCGGCCGCGCTGCCCGCGCTCCGCTCGCGCAGTAAGCCAACCCATTTTTTCCTCAAGTGCCCCGCAAATCAGGGGAACAAACCTGGCCCAGCTACGTACCTTCTTGTGAAGCAACTCTCACTGCGTTTGATTCCTCGAGGTGTGCCCATGAATTTCTGGCAGGACGTGCGCTACGGCCTTCGCATGTTGCTCAAAAATCCCGGCTTTGCCATCATCGCCATTCTCACCCTGGCGCTCGGCATCGGCGCGAACACCGCACTGTTTTCCGTGGTGAACGGCGTACTCCTAAATCCGCTCCCGTTTCCCCACCCTGACCAGCTCTATGCCGTCTACTTCAAGACTCCCGCCTTCCAGCATTCTTCCATTCCCTATCCCAATTTCGTGGACTGGCAAAAACAGAATCATTCGTTCGCGGCGCTTGGCGCGTTTCGCTCGGAAGACATGAATTTGACCGGCGCGGGCCAACCCGAGCGGCTCCACGGCCACATGATTTCCGCTGACCTTTTTCCGGCGCTGGGATTACCGCCCTTGCTGGGGCGCAACTTCCGTCCGGAAGAAGACCAAGTCGGCGCCGGTCCCGTAGCCCTCATCAGCGACGGCTTGTGGAAGCGAAAATTTGGCCTGGCCCAGGACGTCATCGGAAAGAGCATCGCCCTCAACGGCGAGAACTACACCATCGTCGGCGTATTTCCCGGGCGCCTTCCGATCTTCAGTGCCAGCGACGTGTACACCCCACTGGGCCAGTGGAACGACGAAACCTTTCGCGACCGCCGCGTGGGCATGGGCACGAACTCCATCGGCCGGCTGAAGCCCGGCACATCGTTCGAGCAAGCGCGGGCCGACATGGATTCCGTGGCGGAAAATCTGGCCGCCGCGTATCCCGAAGCCGACAAGGGCACGGGCGCCGACATGGTTCCGCTGAAAACCGATGTGGTCGGCGATGTACGCGGTATCCTACTGGTATTGCTCGGCGCGGTGACCTTTGTGCTGCTGATCGCCTGCGCCAACGTCGCCAATCTTTTGCTGGCGCGTTCCACGTCGCGTTCGCGCGAATTCGCCATCCGCTCGGCAATCGGCGCGAGTCCCGCTCGCGTCATCCGTCAACTCCTGACGGAAAGCGTGCTCCTCGGTATCGCCGGCGGCGCGCTGGGATTGCTTCTGGCGAAATGGGGCACCGGCGCAATTCTAGCCGCTCTTCCCGACGCTTTGCCGCGCACCGATGAAATTCATCTCGATTGGCACGTGCTGCTCTTTACCGGCGGAATTTCCATCCTCACTGGAATCGTTTTCGGTCTCGCTCCCGCGCTCAAAGCGCTGCAATCCGACATGCACGAAACGTTGAAAGAAGGCGGCCGCGGTGGAAGCGGCGCGCGTCACCGGGCGCAAAGCGTTTTCGTTATTTTCGAAGTGGCCATGGCTCTCGTGCTGCTGGTCGGCGCCGGGCTTATGATTCGGAGCCTGGTAGCTCTCGCGAATATCAATCCCGGTTTTGATGCGCACAACGTGCTGTCGTTCAGCACTTCGCTGAACACCCCGAAAAACACCACCGCCGCGCAACTGCGCGCCAGCGACCGCGAAAGCTTGCGGCAGTTGCAGGCCGTGCCGGGAATCCAAGCGATCTCCATGATCGCCGGCTCTTTGCCGATGACCGGCGATTCGGAAGTGCCTTTCTGGCTCGAAGGACAACCCAAGCC
>DATCOK010000320.1:0-6271 GCA_036564765.1 Candidatus Acidiferrum sp.
AGCCATGACAACTCGTCGACCTGTGGTTCGGTGCTGCGCTGGCTCACGATGGAAAGAAAAATCTGTTCGAGGGTGATCTTGTCTCCGGCGTCCCCGGGAATTCCGGCGCGCAATTCTTCCAGCGAGCCCTGGGCCACCAGATGGCCTTTGTGAATGATAGCCACGTGGCTGCAGAGGCGCTCGACAATTTCCATTACGTGCGAGGTGAGGAAAATGGTGACGCCGCGTTCGGTCATACGGTTGAGCAGCGCTTTCAGTGCGCCGGCGGCAAGCACATCCACGCCTTCGAACGGCTCGTCGAGAAATAAAATGCGCGGGCCGTGGATGACCGCGGCGGCCAGCGCGAGTTTTTTCTGCATGCCATGGGAATAATCCGCGATTATTGTTTTCGGGCGGTCGGCGAGTTGCATGAAGTCGAGCAGTTCGTCGGCGCGCTGATCGGTGGTGGCTTTATCGAGGCCGTACATGCGGCCCACGAAGCGCAGATAGTCGAGGCCGGTGAGGCGCTCGAACAGTCCCATGCCTTCGGGCACGACGCCGATCTGCCGCTTGATTTTCACGGGATGCGCGGCGAAATCGATGCCCAGCAATTCCACCCGGCCGGAAGTGGGCGCGAGCAAACCCGTTAACATTTTGATGGTGGTGGATTTTCCGGCGCCATTGGGTCCCAGGAAACCGAAGAACTGGCCCGCGGCGACCTGCAAGTCCATATTTTCGACGGCGACGAGGGTTCCAAAACGGCGAGTCAGTTTGTCTGTGCGGATGGCAACATCCGTCATGAGTTCTCCGAATTGAGCGCGCAGAAAACTCTAGCACGTCTGCGGCCCACGGCGCGTCCGGCGGGAATGCTTCGCACAAAATTTTCAGTGAATCCTTACGGCCGCAACGCGCGACCTAAACTTTTCCCGACACGCCGGGCTTTTCGCCCACCGCGGCCAGCTGCTGCATATCTTTCGTGGGCAAAGGAGCCAGGACCGCGGGCAACTCAACGCGGAAGACCGCGCCGCCGCGCTGGCCGTTGTAGCCGAAAATTTTCCCGTTATGTTCCTGCATGATGCCGAAGCAAATGCTCAAGCCCAGCCCGGTGCCCTTGCCCACCGGTTTGGTGGTGTAGAAAGGGTCGAAGACCCGATGAGGCTCCTTCATGCCCGGACCGGAATCGGTGAAGAGCACCACGATATTGCCGCGGTTGCGCATGGTTTTAATGGTGAGCACGCCGCCCGCAACGCCTTCCATGGCATCCACGGCGTTACTGATGATGTTGAAAAAAACCTGCATCAATTGATTGCCGTCGGCGCGCACGGCGGGCAACACGGATTCAAGCTGCAGTTCGATTTTGGTGGTGTTGCCGTTCAGGTCGAGCGCGCGCAACTGTACGGCGTTGGTTACCACGGTGTTGATGTCGAGCAGGGTGCGCTCGGCCGGGACTTGTCGCGCGAAGCTCAGCAGATTGCCCACTAATGTTTTCGTGCGCCGCGCCTGATCGCGAATTTTTCCCGCGGTTACGCGGGCTTTATCAGTGAGGCCGGGATCATCCGCGAGCAAATCCGAAAAGCCCAGGATGGCGGTGAGCGGATTGTTGATTTCGTGGGCGGCTCCGGCGGCCAGTTGGCCGAGCGAGGCCAGTTTTTCCGACTGCACGATCTGGGTCTGCAACTTGCGCAAATTATTCACCGACATTTCGGCTTCAGCGAGCAAGCGCATGCGATCGACGTCGGCGAGGTGGGTGCGCATGAACACCAGGATCACCAGTGGAATGGCGGCGCCGAAAGTGGCCAGCAAGCGAAAGTCTCGCACGGCAGGAATGTCGCTCGAGAATTTCACGGTATAGATGGCGAAGAGCGGCAGAGAAATCACTGCGGCCATGGCGGTGCGCGAGGCCCAGACGCTTTCACCACGGGAAGATTCCACGTCCGATTCACCAGCGGCTTCCTCGGGCGCGTCCAGCTTGTCGCGATTCTGGTAGGCGATCATGCCGGCCATTCCGAACCATAAGAAGGAGGCGATGAGTGGGATGTCGTAGAGACTTCCGGTGTGATATTCGCCTTTATCGGCGGCGACGTCGATCGCCAGCGACGACAACATGTATAGAGCGGCTCCCGCGAAAAGATTGGCGTAGATGATTTTCCAGAGGCCGGAGGTGCTCATCCAGAGTAAAGCCAGGGTCACCACGATGACCATGTTCTGGATATTGGTCACGACGTTGAAGGTGTGGTTATACAGGCCCAGGGAAGGCGATGCGTACATCCACGGCAGCACCACGTAGGCGTAGAGAAAGGTCCACCAGGTGAAGAGCAGCACGAAATCGAGGTAGCCGAAGCGCAGGCGCATCTCTTCCAGCTTGCGGTGCGGGCGGAGCGCCAGCGCGGCCATGATGGGAATGCCGCGAAGGAAAAAAACGATGTCTCCGGAGAACATCTCGGGTAGAGGGCGGTGCAAATACACTTCGAAGTAGGTCCAGGAAAATTGGCCGAGCATCCAGAGGGTGCAGCCGAGAGCAAGGAGCATCCAGAAAGCGTTGCGGCGCCACAGCGGCGTGCCGGCATTGGCGAGCAGACCGGCGTTGGCGATGAGCGGGACGAGGCACTGGATGACATTGCCAAAGGTGGAAAGCGACTGGTGGCCGCGCGGAACGGTCAGCGAAACAATGGCGTAAACCGCCAACAACGCGATGCACGCGCCGGCCATCCAGCCGATTTTCTGCGAAGAGGACATTTGGGCTCGAACGTCCAGTGTAAAGAAGCGCGGCGCAAGCGCACACGCCCATTCGGGGCGTTCATGGCCTAAGAATCAATAAAGGGCCGTAAAGTGCCCTTCATTTTGGAGGCTGAAGGGCTTCATCGATGCGGGTGGGCGAAGGCGATTTCGCAGTGGGCGAGCTTACTTTTTTTGTTGCGCTTCCCCCTTTATGGCCTCGGTCCAGTCTTTCAGAACTTTGTTGGTGTGCTCGTTGAGAATTTTGGTGGACTCGGAACGCGCTTTCATGCGGTTAACGGCCTGGGAGATGAATATTTCGGGTGTACTGCCATGGCTGACGGTGTGATTCAGGAGATGCAGCAAATCGCCTGAGCGCAGCGGTTCTTTCTCAAGCCGCCATCGCACGTGGCAGAAATTGCACTGCAAGATCCAGAAGCCGTCGCGCGCGACAACCGTAAACCGGTCCTTGAGGCAATCCAGTTCGCTATTTGGCGGTGGGGTCTTGGAATCGCTCATCCTTATTCTTAGATGTCTGTCCGGCAAGCGACGATGCTCGGGCGAAATCGCAAATTGCGAAGCCCATGCCGGCTTCTCAGCTCTTCGCCGTCAACTTGGAACGCCGCCCAAGGCTTTGTACAGGGCGATTACCGCTACGTAGACGTCGCGTTCACTACCCGCTACAGCGTCTTCGGCTTCGAGTTGGGTGCGTTCCGCATCCAGCAGCGTCAGAAAATCGGTTACGCCTTCGCGGTAACGCAGCCGCGCGATATCCGCGGCGCGTTTGCTTTCCTGCGCCTGGGCGTTGAGCCTCACCAGGCGGGCCTGTTGGGCGTAATAGTTGGCAAAAGAATTTTCGGTTTCTTCGAGGGCGCGCAATACCGTGTCTTGGTAGGAGGCTAGAGCTTGATCGGTAACCGCGTTCGATCCGCGAATGCGTGCTCGGACCCGGCCGAGATCAAATGCCGACCAGGAGACCGCGGGTGAAGCCGTGGAGGCAAAAGAGTTGCCGGTGAAAAACAAGCTGCCGCGGCCGGCGAGAAATCCCACAAAGGCGGAGACGCTGACGGTGGGAAAAAGCTGCGCGACGGCGACGCCTTGGCGTTCGGTGGCGGCGGACAGGCGGCGCTCTGCGGCGCGAATGTCTGGGCGGCGGCGCAGCAAATCCGCGGGGTTGCCTATCGGCAGAGATTTGTCGATGGGCGCGTAGGTGCGTGGCGAAAGATCGGCGGACAATTCACCCGGGCGCGTTCCGGTCAACACCGCGAGACGGTATTCGGCTCGCCGGGTCTCCAGCTCCAATAACGGAATGGTGGCGTCTATGGCGGCAACGCGTGCGGCGGCGCTGGCAACATCCTGCTCTTCTCCGACGCCGGCGTCGCGACGCAGTTGGGTCAGCCGGAGGGTCTCCTGCTGATTCTTCAGGCTGCGAGCAGCCACGGCCAAACGCCACTGCGCGCCCCGCAGTTCAAAATAGTTGCGAGCCAGTTCGGCGACCACGCTGACCTCCATATCGTGCAGGTCGGCCTCCAGAGCCTGGTTGTCGCTTCTGGCGGCAGCAATGCCGTGGCGCACACGTCCGAAGAGATCAATCTCCCAAGTAGCATCGAAACCGGAGCGAAAGGTATTTACGGTGACCGGGTCGGTGAAGAACGGCGGAATTTGTTCTTTCGCGTAGCTGTACGAAACACTGGCTGGGGCGGTGGGAAAACGATCGAACTTCCGTTCGTCATAAACGGCGCGCGATTCCGCGAGGCGTGCCTGCGCAATTCGAATGGAGGTGTTCGCGGAAAGACAATTCTGCACCAGAGAGTCGAGAACCGGATCTTCGAACTGCTTCCACCAACGCGCGTCGAAGGGTGCGTCGTTTACGAGTTGCGGATCCGCCGCGTGGTATTTGACGGCTTCCGGTTGCGGAGCTTTATAGTGAGGGCCAACGGAGCACCCGTTCATTAAAATCAGGGATGCGAAAGCTGCAACGAATTTAAGAAAGCGGCCGAACATGTTCATCAGACCTCCACCGGTGCAGCGGACGGGCCACCTTCACTGGCCGCTGCTTTTCTCTGTTCGCGGCCTTCAACAAATCGCTGAATCAAGACATAGAAGACCGGCGTTAGCACCAAACCGAAAGCCGTAACACCCAACATGCCAAAGAACACGGCGACGCCGATGGCCCGGCGCATTTCTGACCCGGCTCCCGTGGAAAGAACCAACGGAACCACGCCCATGGTGAAGGCCAGCGAAGTCATCAGGATCGGCCGCAAACGCAGGCGGCAAGCGGCCAAAACCGCTTCGACGCGGCTCAGGCCTTCGTGAATCTGTCTTTCGCGGGCGAATTCCACGATTAAGATGGCGTTCTTACAAGCCAATCCCACCAGAACGATCAGGCTGATTTGCGTGAAGACATTATTGTCGCCACGTAGCAACCAGACGCCGGCGATGGCGGAAAACAGCGTCATGGGAACGATGAGGATAATGACCAGCGGCAGAGACCAGCTTTCGTATTGTGCCGCCAGCACGAGATACACCAGAAAGACCGAAAGCGGAAAAATGTAAACCATGGTGTTGCCCGCCAGGATTTTCTGGTAGGTCAGCTCGGTCCATTCGAATTTCATTCCGAAGGGCAATTGATCGTTCAAAACTTTGGCGATGGCCGCTTCAGATTGGCCGGTGCTGAATCCCGGCGCGGCAGCTCCGTTGATTTCGGCCGCGGGGAACCCGTTGTAGTGCATCACCCGATCCGGTCCGTAGATGGGCTTTACCGTGACGATGGATCCGAGTGGAATCATTTGGCCGGCAAGATTCCTGGTGCGCAGGTGACTGATGTCTTCCGGTTGCAAGCGATACGGCGATTCGGCCTGGACGTTGACTTGATATGTGCGCCCGAAACGATTGAAGTCGTTTACATACAGCGAACCGAGGTAGACCTGCATGGTGTCAAAAACATCGCCCAGAGGAATTCCATAGGTCTTGGTTTTTTCGCGATCCACATGGGAATCGATCTGCGGCACGTTGATGTCGAAACTGGAAAATAGTCCCGCTAAGCCAGGAGTCTGATTTCCGGTATGTAAGGCGGCGGTAGTCTCTTTGTACAGAGTTCCGAGCCCCAAGCCACCGCGATCTTCGAGATAAAGTTTGAAACCAGCCACGGTGCCCAAACCTTGTACCGGCGGGGGAGGGAAGGTGGCGATGAATGCTTCCTGGATGGCGCCGTACTGTTTGTTCAGGTCCGCCGCAATGGAATTGGCGGAAAGATCAGCGGACTTGCGCTCTTCCGAGGGCTTTAACGTGGCGAATACGATTCCCGAATTCGGACTATTGGTGAACCCGTTGATCGACAAACCCGGAAAGGCCACGGCGTTCTTCACGCCGGGATGCTTTAGCGCGATATCGGACATTTTGCGAATGACCGCTTCGGTGCGATCCAGAGTCGCGCCGTTGGGCAGTTGAGCAAACGAAACGAGGTAACCTTTGTCCTGCGTGGGAACAAAGCCCACTGGGATTCTCGAGAAACCCAGGACGGTTAAGGCGATGAGCCCGGCGTAGACCGCCAGTGCGATAGCGCTCGACCGTAAAG
>DATCOK010000321.1:0-5138 GCA_036564765.1 Candidatus Acidiferrum sp.
GTGTAAGCCATGCCTCCGCCAATGAGCATGGCATCGGCAATCTTCATCAGGTTTTCGACCACTTCAATTTTATCGCTGACTTTCGCGCCGCCAAGGATGGCCACGAACGGGCGCGCGGGATTGCTGATGGCTTGGCCCATGTAGGCTAGCTCTTTTTCCATCAGCAGGCCCGCGGCGGATTGCTTCACGAAATGAGTGATGCCCACCACGGATGCGTGCGCACGATGCGCAGAGCCGAACGCGTCGCAAACAAATAATCCATCGCAGAGCGCGGCGAGCTGCTTGGAAAACCCTTCGTCGTTTTTCTCCTCTTCGGGATGGAAGCGCACATTTTCGAGCAAGAGCACTTCCCCATCCTTCAGCGCCTTGCTCTTCCCTTCCGGAGCATCGCCGGCGCAGTCTGCGGCGAATTCGATGTGCTTGCCGAGCAACTCCTCGAGCCTTTTGGCGGCGGGCTTCAACGAGTATTTTTCGTTGCGCGCGCCTTTGGGGCGGCCCAGATGGGACGCCAGAACAATGCGCGCACCTTTCTCGATGGCCAGTCGCAAAGTGGGGAGCGTTTCACGGATGCGGGTGTCGTCGGTCACCACGCCGTCTTTCACCGGAACGTTAAAATCCACCCGTAGAAAAACGCGCTTACCGCGCAGGTCCAGATCCCTGATAGTGAGTTTGGCCATGGTCGCAATTCGCTCGCGCAAAAATTAAAACTTCGCGGCCATAAACTTGATCAAATCGCGGCAACGGCACGAGTAACCCCACTCGTTGTCGTACCACGCCAGCACTTTCACGCAGCGGTCGGCCACCACTTTGGTATAGCCGGAATCGACGATGGAAGAATTTGAATTGCCCTTGAAGTCGGCGGAAACCAGTTCTTCGTCGGTGTAGCCAAGGATGCCCTTCATTGGGCCTTCGGCGGCGGCCTTCAATGCTGCGTTCACCGATTCCACCGTCGCGTTTTTGCCGACGAAGACGGTGAGGTCCACGACGCTGACGTTCGGAGTAGGCACGCGCATGGCGTAGCCGTCGAGCTTTCCTTTCAGCTCAGGAATAACGAGGTGCAACGCTTTCGCGGCGCCCGTGGAACTGGGAATCATGTTGATGGCCGCGGCGCGCGCGCGACGCAAGTCCTTGTGCGGTAGATCCAAAAGTTTCTGATCGTTGGTGTAGGAATGAATGGTGGTCATCGTGCCGCTCTGAATACCAAAAGTTTCGTGCAAGACCTTGGCGACGGGAGCGAGGCAGTTGGTGGTGCAGGAGGCATTCGAAACCACGTTGTGCTTTTCTGGGTCGTAGGTATTGTCGTTCACGCCGAGCACGAACGTAGCATCCGGGCCGTCGGCCGGAGCGGAGATGATGACTTTCTTCACTGAGCCGCGCAGATGCTTCTTGGCGTCCGCGCCCTTGGTGAATAGGCCAGTGGATTCGATGACAATGTCGGCGCCCACGGAGGGCCAATCAATTTCACCGGGATCCTTGGTCTTGAAAACCTTGAAACTCCTGCCTTCCACGCTGATGGTATCGTCGGTGTGGGTGACCTTGTGCGGCAGGTTGCCGAGCACGGAGTCGTACTTCAGCAAATGCGCGAGGGTTTTTGCGTCGGTAATGTCGTTGACCGCCACGAACTGAATATCTTTGTCGTCCAAAGCGGTGCGCACAATATTGCGCCCGATGCGCCCAAATCCGTTGATGCCTACTCTAATCGGCATACTTCCTCCGTCGAGAGATGAACAGACTGCGGCGCAGCACTGGTAAAAATCCGCCGCTGTGTAGAACAAGAAATGCTATGGGCAGGCTGCGGAAAAGTCAAACACACTGAAACTTATGTTTTTCCAGGAAGGTTGTGGTTTATTGGGGGTATTGCTTGACGCTGGTGACGCGGTTGCCAGTGAAGCGGACAAAAACGGTCTTCGATGGCGGCTGGCCGTAAATCCAGTCTTCGATGTCGTTGCCTTCGGCGTCGCGTTCGCGGACTTTATGCTCCGGCTTGCCGATGGCTGCCACCACTTCTTCGCGGTCCATGCCAACCACCGGCCGACGTTCCTGGATGGCCGTCTTCATTTCGATGGGCAAGCTGTCGATCCATTGCACCGAGGCGGAACGCTGGCGAGAAAAATCCAGAAAGGGCGCGAGTATCTTCTTCAAATCCTCCGGGGACAGGTCCGGAAGTGGTTGAGCAAAATCCAGGAAGAGCGTGCTCCCCAGTCCCGGCTGCAAGCCTGGAGGCCCTTGATCCTGCTGCGTGGAAGTTGTACGAGTAGTGGGGATACCGCCCATCTCGAGGTGAATCCGGTCGCGCAATTTCTTCTTTCCGCGTCCGCCACCGTTTAGGTCCACAATAATCTGGCGATTCAGAAATTCCAGCTTGGTAATTTGCACATGGTCGCCAGTATTCACTGCGGCGCCATGGGTGGCCACCTGGCGATCGAGCATGTTGGCGTCAAGCGGCTGGCCAATATGTACGATGAAGCCTTCTTTGCCAGCGGGCAGCGGCTTGATCGCCCGGGCAAACTCGCCGGAGACGTAGCGAATCAAGCTCAGCTTGGAGCTGTCCTGCAGGGTGGAATTTCTCTTGATAGTGGCGGAGGGATCTTGCGCACCGGCGCTGGCTTGTCCTTGCGGATCTGTTTCGGGAGCCGCGTCGCCGCCAAACAACGGCACTTCCACTCCGGATGGAAACGGCTCTGCCGGATTGGCAGCGGGTGGGCGCAAACTGTTCACGCGCGGAACGTCCGCGTCCGCGAACAACAAAATCGTAATGGCGATGGCGAACAGGTTCATAGTGCTGATTCGAAATGGCCCGGGGTCCACCCCGACGCCTCAAGGCCTATGTATTCTATGATGCTAAAAACCCGTTGAACAGCCACACTTCGCGCGGCGCTTGTGCTGATGCTTAATTGTCCTAAAGGGCCATTCCCTGCCCGGAGGTAGTAAGTTCCGGGCGGCGACTGGGCCGTCATCCGGCTAGCGGGAAACGACTTGCACACCCTGGCGGTCGATCTTCACAGGGAGCACTTCCGCCCCAGCCTCGCGGATGGCCGCTTCCACCCTGGGGCGAGCATCCGGCTCAATCAGTAGGACTACGCAGCCGCCGCCACCCGCGCCGCACACTTTGCCGGCCAACGCGCCCTTTCTGCGCGAAGTATCGATGACCCGGTCAACCAGCTTGGTAGAGATGGTCGGCAGATTGCGCTTCCGGAAAAACCATTCTTCGCGCATCAGCCGGCCGGCTTCGTCCCAGTCGGTCGCTTCGAGCGCCACGCGCAGCAGTTGAGCCACCTGCGAAATTTTCTCCATGCCATTCTGCACCGCGCGCTTCCCGTTGATGTGCGCCTTAAAGACTTCCCAGTTATTGATGCCATGCTGGCGTGGTTTGCCGGTGTAACAGACCACGATGCGCTTTTCGAGTTCGTCGAGGTTCAGGCGCAGCTCTACGCGGTGTTCGCCGCCCGCGGGCAGCTCGATGGCAGCCGCGCCACCAAAGGCCGGCGGGTAATGGTCCTGCGTCCCGGTGGGCACGCAGATCACCACGGCTTCCGCGTCGCGACTGATGTGAATCCAATCTTCCTTACTCTTGCCCGCGCCAGTGAAGCGGTCGAGCGCCGCGCAGATGGCTACGGCCATGGCGCTGGAGCCGCCGATGCCCGCGCCTGCGGGAGCTTCGGAATCGGTGGTCAGGGTGAAGCCGCCGTCCGGCTGGAAAAATTTGACGATCTCGGCCAGCAGCGGCAGCCGGTAACGGCCGGCTTTGCGCAGCGCGGCCATCGAGGCAAAAGTTTCTTCGCGTTTGGTGTCGCGCGACACCAATTTGATCTGGTCATTGCCCGGTGTGTAGGTCTCGATGGTGCAGAAGGCGTAACGCGAGATGGCCGCGTTCACGGTGACCGCGCCCGGATGAAAGAGGTACAAGGGCCAGATGTCCAGAGTTGCGCCGGCCAAATCGACGCGCGTGGGCGCCTTGGATTCAATGATCATAGTGGTCCTTGAGCAGGATAACGACGAGCTATTTTAGCGTCGGGATTTGCGGCGGTCCCAGAGTTATATCCCAGGGTGTGACGTAACTGCCCGTAACGAATGATTGAGGTTTACTTGGTGTTGGATACGTTTCGCGCGCGGATCAGGAGTTGCGGTCCGGTATCCTTTTTGACCAGCGCGAGATTCGGTTCGAAACACCGCCGGCAGCGCGCTTCGTAGATGCCCGTGGCTCCCACCACCACGAGTTCTTCGCTCTCCACCAAACGCTGGGTGTGTACCGCGGGATTGCCGCAGCGCACGCAAATGGCCAGCAGCTTGGTGATCTCTTCCGCGACCGCTAATAAGCGCGGCATCGGTTCGAAGGGGCGTCCAAGATAATCGGTGTCGAGACCGGCGACAATTACGCGTTTGCCGAGGTTGGCCAGCTTGGTGCAAACGTCCACGACTTCTTCACCGAGAAATTGCGCTTCGTCGATGCCGATGACTTCGGTGCGCGGCTGCACCTTTTCCATAATTTCCGTAGCCTTGGTCACGTTGTCCGACGCAATGCCCAGGCCCGAATGCGAAACGATTTCGTTGGCGGCGTAGCGTTGATCGATCAACGGCTTGAAAATCTGCACGCGCTGGCGCGCAAACTCCGCGCGCCGCAACCGGCGGATCAGCTCTTCGCTCTTCCCCGAGAACATGGGACCCACCACCACCTCGATCCAGCCCATGTTGCCTCTGACGATGTCCACGATGGTTGGTCCTTTCTGGAGGGCGCTTTCGCTTAGTATCTCACTTAATTGCTAGGTACCGCTCGGCGGCGAAAAGCTTCGCTGTGAAAACCTAATGGGCGGCGCGCGCGGCCTGATACGAGTCCGCGTTATAGAAAGGAGCAAACGCAGCGATCAACGCGAGGCGAAATGCCTCTCGCCGCGTGATCAGCCCGCCCGAGAGAATGCCCCACGCGCCGCCGCTGTCTCGAATGCCGCTTTTGCCCGCGAAGCGATCGATGGCTTCCGCCAACTCTACCTGGTTATCCACAACTTCCACCGCTAACGCCTCCGGCAATTCGACGGCACCGCTGCGGCCAAAATACCCACGCGAGCCGTTGGTCACGTACGCCCAGCTCTCCAGAAATACGCGCCGCTCGGAATTGCGATTGGGAGACTTCGTAGCAAGGA
>DATCOK010000322.1:0-7085 GCA_036564765.1 Candidatus Acidiferrum sp.
CAGTGCTGGTACAGGACCACGTGGAGATTCACGGACCCACGGCGACCAACGAGCCATACAAGGCGCATGCGGAAAAGTTGCCGCTGGAATTGCAGGACCACAATCATCCGGTGCGTTACCGGAATGTCTGGGTGCGCGGACTGACCGCGAAAGAATAATTTCGATTGAATGCGCGGTTCGAGCTGGGGGAGTTTTTCAGGCATTGTATTCTAGTGTCGATGTCAGACAGTTCCAGCGGAACCGCGACCTCAGAAAAAGGCCAACGCAAGAAGCAGCGAAAAAACACCCGCAAGGGTAAGAAGCTCGAATACTTCACCATTGCGTGGAACGCCCTGGAGGCGGGCCTGGCGATTTACGCCGGGATCACGGCGCGAAGCGTGTCCATGGTGGGCTTCGGAGCAGATAGTTTCATCGAAGTGATCTCCGGCGGCGCGGTGCTGTGGCGCATGTCGATCACGCACGAAGATCCGCGGCGGCAGCGGCGCGAGCGAATCGCGCTGCGTATTGTTAGCGTGTGTTTGTTGGCGCTCGCGGGATATATCGCACTGGAGTCCACACTGGATTTGGTGCACAAGCAAAAACCGGAGACCAGCAAGCTCGGTATCGTGCTGGCGTCGGCTTCAATCGTCGTCATGCCGCTGCTCTCGAAGTACAAGAAGAAGGTGGGCGAGAATCTGCGGAGTCCGGCGATGAGCGCGGACGCACGGCAGACGCAGTTCAGTTTGTATATGTCGATTATTGTGCTGGCGGGACTCGTCGCAAATGCCGTGCTGGGCTGGTGGTGGGCCGATCCGGTGGCGGCGCTGGCGATGGTGCCGTTGATTGCGAAGGAAGGCTGGGATAATTTTTGCGGCAAGATGTGAACATTTTATCTAGGAATAGAACCCTGACCCTAGTAACGGAAGTATCATTCCTGTGCATAAGCGAGACACGGCCGTGACTGTCACTCAGCCGAATTTCTTAGCAGCTAACAACTCCGACGCAAACACCGCGGCGAATGTACCGATAGAGGTGAGCTTTGGGCGGAACGTGTGCGGCGTGCTGGAAGAGGCGGAGCGGCGGGAGTGGTTGGTTACCAACGGGCTGGGCGGATTCGCTTCAGGGACAGTGAGCGGGAATTTGACACGGCGATACCACGGGCTGTTGGTGGCGGCGTTGAATCCTCCGGTCGAGCGCGTGCTGCTGGTCGCAAAGATGGATGAAGTGGCGCGCTATGACGGCGCGGATTATGCGCTGGGCACCAATCGCTGGGAGAGCGGCGCTGTCGAGCCGAAAGGCTATTTGCAGATTGAGAGTTTCCGGTTGGAGGGAACCACGCCGGTGTGGGAATTTGCACTGGCGGATGCGCTGGTGGAGAAGCGCGTGTGGATGGCGTACGGCGAGAACACGACGTATGTGCGCTACAGGTTGCTGCGCGGGAGCGGGGTTGTGGAGATGGCGATCAGCGCGCTGGTCAACTATCACGATTTTCATGCCACCACGCATGCGGGTGATTGGCGCATGAACATCGAGGCTGTGAATCGCGGAGTGCGAATCACCGCATTCGACAAAGCCGTGCCTTTTTATCTCTTGAGCGCGGAAGCGGCTTGCGAGCCGCAGGGCGAGTGGTATCGCGACTGCTTTTTGCCGCAGGAAAAATACCGCGGGCTGGACGCCCGCGAAGATCACCTGCTCGCGGCGGTTTTTCGCGCGACGCTGCAGCCAAAGCAAGGCGTGACGCTGGCCTTTTCCACCAACGGCAATGTGCTGCTGAACGGCGACGCTACGCACCAGGTTTTGGAAGAGCGACAAAGAAAAATTGTGGAACAGTGGTCCTCCGCGCATTCGCAGCGCGAGGCGGCGCCCGGTTGGGTCCGGCAACTGGTGTTGGCCGCCGATCAATTTATTGTGAAGCGCTCGCTGCCGGAAGAGCCGGAGGGCCGCTCGATCATTGCCGGCTATCACTGGTTCGCTGATTGGGGCCGCGACACCATGATTGCGTTGCCGGGACTGACGCTCACGACCGGACGCGCGGATATCGCCAGACAGATTCTTCTGGCGTTTGCGCGCTACGTGGATAGGGGAATGCTGCCCAACAACTTTCCGGACAGCGGCAGCCGGCCGGATTACAACACCGCGGACGCCTCGCTGTGGTTTTTTGAGGCGGTGCGGCAGTACTTCGCGGCGACCAAAGATATCGCCACACTCGAAAAACTTTTTCCGGTGATGACGCAAATTATCGATGCGCATGTGGCGGGCACGCGCTACCACATTCACGTGGACGAAGACGGTCTGCTGTATGCGGGAGAACCGGGGGTGCAGCTGACGTGGATGGACGCGAAAGTGGGCGACTGGGTAGTGACGCCGCGCATCGGGAAGCCGGTGGAGATCAATGCGCTGTGGTTCAACGCGGTGGAAACGACGACGCAGCTGGCGCAACTGGTGACGCAGCCCGCGGAGAGGTTCGCTAAATTGGCTGCGCGGGCAAAACAAAGTTTTGTAAATTTCTGGGATGCAGAGGCGGGGTATTGTTACGACGTCATCGACGCGCCGGGAATGAGCAACGATGCGGCGTTGCGGCCCAACCAGATTTTTGCCGTGTCCTTGCCACACAGTGCATTAAGTGGCGAGCAGCAGAAAGCGGTGGTGGACATTTGTGCGCGCCAACTGGTTACTTCGCACGGACTGCGCAGCCTGGCAGCGGACGATCCTGCGTACCAACGGCACTATGGCGGCGGGGTACGTGAACGCGATGGGGCGTATCACCAGGGCACCGTGTGGGGCTGGCTGCTCGGCCCGTTCGCCCTGGCGCATTTCCGCGTTTACAAAGATGCGACGGCGGCCGCCAGCTTTCTCGCACCGTTAGGCAAGCAAACTGCGGCGTATGGGCTCGGAACGCTTGGCGAAATTTGTGACGGTGACGCGCCGTTTTTGCCGCGGGGGTGCATTGCGCAAGCGTGGACAGTAGCAGAAACGCTGCGCGCGTGGCACATCATTCACGAAGCGGTCTGAACAGTTCATTCTCCCAGGGCAGCGAAGAACGACTGCCTATTTCAGATTCAGAAGTCCGCAACGGTCATCGAGCATAGGTGAAAGGGCCAGCCGCGTAAAGGAGATCTCTAGTTCTTTGGCGCACGCTTTGTTAGTGACCTGAGGTTTGCCGGGCAGATTTTGTTGATGTTTGGTCATGCAGGATCCGGCGGACCGGAGCGGCGGCGAGGAAAGTTGCACGGAGAGGTTCGTCGGGGGCGAAGGAGTCGGCGATTTTCAGGATGCAGGTCGCGGCACGTTTACGACTCGCTTTGGCCTTCTGGCTTTCTTTCAAGCGCTCATGCAGGTGCCAAGCGGTGGAATAGACTTGCCAGGCCGGAACGAGAATCTCGAACTTTTCCACGATGCCGCAGGCTTGCCGCATCGATTCGCGTGCTCCATGCCAGTCGCTCTCGGTCATGGCGAGGCGGGCCTTCAAGTCCCATGCGAGTGCCTGCAAGTAGGGATCAGCGGTGGAGAGCGCTGACAGGAGGAAATCTTTCGCGGCGGCGCGGGCACTCGGGAGGTTTCCCGACAATAGGCAGGCATTGATTGACTCAAGCCGGGCCATTAAACGGTACCACCAGTGCAGAAAAAACTTCGTGGGTATCGCGGGCTCACAAACATTTCTGAAGTGATCTATAGCTTGAGGGTACTTTTCCGCATGGAGTGCGAGGTATCCCGCGGCCATCTGGTAAATGGTCTCGCCGTAAGCAACGGGATTATCTCCGCCGACCATGCCAGTCTCGCGGCAGATTCGCGTGGCGCCCTCGAAGTCGAAAGCAATGGAGCGGAGCCACGCTTCGCGGAAACTCAGCTGCCAATAAAATGCCAAATTTTCGTCGGGGGATGATCTGCTAGCCTGGGTGATTTGCAACACTTTGCCCAACTGCCCCATATGGAGAAGGGAGATGGTCTTAGCACTGAAAGCGCCAAAATGAGCTAGAAAATTCGCGACGTGACCGACCCGGGATGCGCTGGCTTCCACGATACTGCGTTCGCATAAACCCAAAGCGTCTCCATAACGGCCGTGGAGTATTGCGACGTGGGCACAGGCAATTTGCTGATAGGTATCGAACAAGGACGGATTCAGACGGAGCAGCGTTGCGTAGGAGGAGTTCCACAAGTCCGCGTCCGGCTGACTCCAAGCGTCGAACACCAAGCGGCATCCAGCGGCTTGCATCTGTGTGCTCGCGAGCAGTGCCGGGTCGTTAGCGCTCCTACTCACCTGCACGGCTTCTTCCAGCGCGGAAATACCGCGCACTGGATCAATAAAGCCCAGCGGATACATTGCTGAAGTCAAGACATGCAACTGCGCCGACTGGAGGCCGGAATGCTGGGCGCGTTTCGCCGCCGTTGCATAGGCTTCGGCAGATTGCACCAGCGCACCCAGCGCGAAATTGGCATCGCCAATGGACTCAAGAACTCGAACTTCCAATTCGTCCCGAAGGGCCGGAGCAAGTTTCAGCGTGAGTTCCTGTGCGTGGTGCAGAATCTCGATGGCATTACGGTAAGCGAATCGGCCCGTGGCGTTCTCCGCGGCCATCATCAGGTAGGGAACGGCCTGCTCATAATCGCGAGCGGCCTCGAGGTGCGAGGCCAGTTCGGACGCGAGTTCCCTACTGCCGGCGTCGCACAATTCCTGGAGACGCTGCGCGCAGGCACGGTGCAATTTGGAACGATGGGCATCGGAAAGCCGGCGATAAAGAACTTGGCGGTAGAGCGAATGCCGGAACTCGTAGTGTGGCGAGAAACCGCCGTCCGGCAGTTCGTAAATGCCGGTGCCTGCCAGGAACTGATGGCGTTGGGCAAGCGCCTCGCAACAATTCTCAACGTGTTCGGAGTCCAGATCGATCGTCGTGGAAATACACCAGGCGGAGAATCGCTCGCCCGCAACGCTGGCGATTTTCAGAATGCGCTGCTCGGGTTCGCTCAATTGTTGAAATTGTCCGTCGATCAACTGGTCGAGCGTTTCTGGCACACTCGGATCCAGCTCTTCGAGGCGTACTGCAAGCGTCCAGTGCCCATGGGTCTGCGCGAGCAGCCCCTTCTTCACCATGTCCTGAAGAATGGTGACCATGAAGAGCGGGTTGCCGCCGGAGTGGCGGTGGATCAGGTTTGTAAATCCAGCGGGAAGACCACGCTCAGTAAATTTGACGGCGATGTATTTGCCGACGTCAGACTCATCCAGCCGTTCAAGAATGACTTCATGGCACTGATTGTGGAGCGCCAGATCCTGCTTCAAAGCCTTCAAAGGGCTTTGTGAAATGATGACGTCGGCCGGGCGGTAGGTTCCCAGCAGGAGCAACTTGACCGGTCCGCGGCGACGCGCTAACGCGGAAATAAAATCGAGAGTGGAGGGATCCACCCAATGGAGATCTTCCATGATCAGGACGAGTGGATCTTGGGCGGTCAATGTTTCGAGAGCTTCGCAAATTTCACGCACCATGCGCTCTCGCGTGGCGCCGAGAATTTCCTTTTGCAATGCATTGCGCTGGTCGGCTTTGACCAGCGACGGGAACTGAACCATCCAAGTGGGCGCTTGCTTCGCGAGGGTATGAACAACGGGGCTACCTTCTTCGGCGCGAAACCACTGCCCGAGCGCTTCCAGCACCGGATAATAGGCCTCTTTGCCTCCGAAGCCTTCGACGCACTGTCCACGAGCGATACGCAGATTGGGTATGGACGAGGCGCGCTGCGCAAACAGATCGAGCAGAGTGGTTTTCCCGATGCCCGGTTCCCCGGTGATGAAGACCACCTGCCTTTGACCGTCCAAGGCCTTGTTGAGGAGGTCATCGAGCTGGAGGGAGGCCTCGTGGCGGCCAACAACGTTCTTTACGATATTTTCTGAGTGCCGTGAAAAGGAAGCAGGGCTCTCCTCACTGACCGCGGCAATGAATTGATACCCGCGCTTGGGAAAGGTTGCGACAAATTTCGGATGCTGCGAATGGTCGCCCAGAGCTTTGCGGATTCCCAGCACATATTTTTTGACGACTTCCGGGTTCACGTAGGTGCCGGGCCACAGCGCTTCCAGAATTTCATCCTGAGTGACCAGCCGATCGGAGTGTTCGACGAGGTAACGCAAAACATCGAAGGCTTTGGGCGTAAGGTCCGCGCGCTTGTCGGCGTGCCACAGGCAATGGTTCACGGTATCAAGCCGGAATGGCTGGAAGACCTTCATATCAAGAATTGGACTCCAAACTCAGAGAATTGCTAGCAACGGGGCCTTCGGTGGGCAACATGTTACGGCACCAATCGGCGTTTTGCACGCGTGCCGCATTGGGGCGGGCGGCCGTCACCAAATCGAGCCGAGCTCTGGCGTTTGCTCCCACCTTGAACGATGGAATGGAAAACAAAAAAATTAAGCAACGGTGGGTTTTGGTGGGCCCGCCAGGATTTGAACCTGGGACCAACGGTTGCATCTAGATTTGCTAAGTAGCTGATTCGTCTAGCTTCTTGCTGCGTCACAGATGACGATATTGCATGGTATTTGGGGGTTTTGTTCTCGAATTGTTCTCAAGTTTGAACCTGTTAACCGAACCTTTATTTGGTCGGTGAACTTCGGATAAAAAAGGCGTGAACGCAACACCTGATCGTTGGCAAATCTGCGGGGCCGGGAGTTCAGCCACTTGCGGGGCGCTTTCATCCACTTCTCCGGTAAGCGCGGTGGTCTCAATGGCTCGACGCAACAGTTTCTTGCAGTTTACTCGCAGGAGTCTGAAAACCTAAAGTTTGTCGTGGGCGTTGATTTAAGCGCAGCGCTACTTTGTTCAGATCCGACTGGGAATAGTCGGTCAGGTCGGTTTTCTTCGGGAAGTATTGTCGTAACAACCCGTTGGTGTTTTCGTTCGAGCCGCGTTGCCAGGGACTCTGCGGATCACAGAAGTAAACTTTCACATCTGTGGCCACCGTAAAATCCTTGTGTTTGGCCATCTCCAGTCCGCGGTCCCACGTCAGTGACCGTCGCAGGGTAGCGGGGAGTTTACGAACGTGTTTACTCAAGGCTCCCACAACCTCCGCCGTATCTCGGCTGGGTACCTTGATCAGCATGACAAAGCGCGAATGGCGTTCCACCA
>DATCOK010000323.1:0-2333 GCA_036564765.1 Candidatus Acidiferrum sp.
CGAGGAGGAGGATGCGGGCGTCGGCGCTGGCATGCTTGCGGTAGAAGTGGGCGGCGGCGAGACCGCTGATGCCTGCGCCGACTACGACGAGATCGTAGGATTCGCCGGTGCTGGCGGCTTTGCCGAGGTCGTCCCATTTGCCGCCATCGCGCATGAGGTGCGCGTAGGTGAAGGTGCCGTCGTGATTGCCGCGCATGCCCATTCTTGCGGGCGGGTAGTAGTCCGCAGCTTTTTCGGGGGCGAATTCGTCGAGGGCCGCGGCAGCGAGCAGCGTTTCGGCGCTGAAGGCTGCGGGTCCCGTGGCTCCGGCGATTAGTGCGCTGCCGGCGCCAACGGCTACGCCGTTGAGAAAATCGCGGCGGGTGATTCTCCGGTGTATGCCGAGGTCGCGGTCGGTCTGCTCGGAGTTATTGCCGTGCTCGCTAGTGTTCGGCTCTTTCTTCATTCTTGGTCCTCAGGTTTCGGTGGCTTAAATGTTGATCGACGAGCGTTCGTTTGGCAGCAGGCCAATGCGGTTCGTTTGGCGGCGCACGACGTGTGCGATACTCCGGGCATTGAAACTCCTACAAAATGAGCTGCTAGAAAATGAAACACCAGCCTGCGTGGCTGTGGTGAGGCCACGTTGAAGACTGCAACGGGTGAGCGCCAAGACACGCCGGAAGCGTGGCCGTATCTCGCGTTGACGGCCGGGGTGCTGTGCATTGCGTGGTCGGCCATTTTTGTGCGCTGGACGGACATGCCCGGACCGGCGTCGGCATTCTATCGCATGCTGATTCCGGCGACGGTGCTGATTCCGACGTGGTTCGTGGGGCCGAAGTCGCCGCGAGTGAACCGCAAGACGCTGATGGTGATTGCTGTCGGCGGGATTTTTTTCGCGCTGGATCTGGCGTTTTTTAACACTTCGATTTTGCAGACCTCGGCGGCCAATGCCACGCTGCTAGGCAACAATACGCCGGTGTTTGTGGGGTTGCTCGGCTGGGTGATTTTTCGGCAGCGGCCGAGCGCGGCGTTCTGGATCGGATTAGTGCTGGCGCTGGCCGGCTCGGTGGTGATCGTGTGGGGCGATTTGCTACGCCATTTCAAATTGGGCTGGGGCGACGCGATGGCGCTGACGGCGTCGGCGTGTTTTGCGGTGTACATGATCGCTACGGAACGGGTGAGGATGACTACCGGCACGTTGGCGTTTTTGCGATTGGCGATGATTTCGAGCGCGGTTTTTTTGCTGGTGATTAACCTGGCGCTGGGCATTTCGCTGAGGATTCCAGCGGGACATTCGTGGCTGGCGCTGCTGGGATTAGGTTTTATTTCGCAACTGGGCGGGTATCTCGCGCTGACGTATGCGCTCGGGCATCTGCCCGCTACCGCCGCGTCGATCAGTTTGTTGTCGCAAGGGCCGTTGACCGCGGTGCTGGCGGCGTTCATCTTAGCGGAGCCGCTAGCCGGATCGCAGATCGTCGGAGGATTATTGGTGTTGGCCGGTGTGGGAATCGCGAACCGGCGGATGCGGCCCACGGGGGAAGTGCCTGCGAATTTGCTGGAAGTTTCCGAGCACAAATAATCTCGACGAGCAGTGGCGCGATTTATTTTAGGGCCAGAACTTCCACGGAATTTCCCGAGGGATCGCTTACGTAGACGGAGCGCGTACCGTCGCGGTGCGTTTTGGGCGTGCCGAAGCTTTCAGGATCGCGGAGCAGCGCGAAGTGCGGGGGATGCTGCTCGGGGAGGACGAAGGCGAGGCGGATGTTGGCGAACTCGAGGAGCGCCCAGGTTTCGTCCTGGTAGGCGACTTTGCATTCGAAATTTTTGAGGTACCAGTCGACGGTGGCTTTTACGTCGGTGACGGGGATGGCGACGTGATCGACGGTGTCGAAGGGTTTGGATGCTTGCGGTGATGCCATGGGTGTCTCCCAGATCGATGCGATTCGCTGAGCGCTTAAGCTACAGCTTACTCCAAGGATCGGACGACATAAATCCTAAGGTGGTTGGTACGCATTCGCGGGCTTTTGCCAAACAGTTGATTACGACGCGGACAAGAGCATTCGGTTGCGGCGTTGCGGCGGGACGGTTGCGGCAGCATACTGAAAACATGGCCGGATTACGTAGAATCCTGCTGGCGTGGGCTGCTTTGGCGCTTGCTGGCGCGGTGCCGGAGTCTGCGCGGGCGGATGAGATTCGGCTGAAAGACGGCAAGAAGCTCTATGGCGTGATCGTCGCGTACGAAGACAACATGTTCAAAGTGAAGACTGACTTTGGATTTGTGCTGGTGGAGAAGGACAAGATTGCTGCGATTATTCCCACGGTGCCGGCGGATACGGCGGGCGCCAAGGCGGACG
>DATCOK010000324.1:0-3205 GCA_036564765.1 Candidatus Acidiferrum sp.
CCACAAGCTGGCCACAAACTCGCCGTAATGACGATAGGTCAAGCCGTGCCGCGCAACATTGCCCCACAAATATCCGGTGTCCGGTTCGTTTACGTCCGGCTCATCATGCTCCAGCGGAGATTCGTCCGCGACCATTCCTTCGAAGTCATACGTGCGCTCACCGCTGCGATAGGCGATCTGCCAGGTCTTCTCGTTGTAATCGCTGGACCTCGCCGCCGTCGACCACATGTGGCCGTCGCCGGACACCTCGCCCGAATCATAAAAGTTGTCGAGCACTCCGAACTGCAATGCCAGTTTGTGCTGGTTCGGGGTGATGTCCGCGCCGTAGAGCGTCAACGACGGATCTCCGTCGCCAACTTTCAAGTCGCCGAACAGCTGATCGTACGTGCGGTTTTCCTTGATGATGTAAATCACGTGATGAATCGGATTGGCTCCCCCGGTAAATGGCAAAGGCGTCGCGTCCGCCAGAAGTTGCATCTGTTCCTGTGCGGCCCGCGTCATCGCGGGAAGATTCTCTTCGAGATCCGCCAGAGCAACGCGCGCAATCGAGCCGTGCAGCAGGGTCGGAATATAAGGATGCTTCCGTTTTCTCGCCGACCCACTAAAATCGCCGCCCCCGTTCGGCCCGGTGCCCAAACCTTTCCCTGTAGCGATCAGCAGGTCATCGCCAGCCACTGCCACCGCCAGCGTGTACCACTCGGTCGGTATAAATCCCATCGCCGCGATCTTCGCATCGCTGCGAGCGGCCCCTTGGAGATTCGTCGTATCAAAAACGGCCACCGAATCCGTCGCGGCACCCGCCGCAAACAATCTCTTTCCATCCTTGCTTAACGCCAGCCCGTCCGTTTCGTTCCCCGCGAACTCCTGCTTCGGCAAACGCGTCGAAAAAATTCCCGCAACCGCGCCGGTGTGCGCATTCACCGCTGCCACCGCGTCGGCGTTCGCCAGCGCGACGTACAGAACATTTTCGTCCGGCGATAGGGCCATGGCGGTCGGGTGCGAACCCGGCGCAATTTTTGACTTGGGCGCCAGCAGCGAAATGCGCCGCACCACAATCTTCCGCTCCAAATCCAGCTCAGCCACCTGCGAACCGTTCCACAAGCTGCACCATGCGCGCCGCCCGTCACGCGTAGCGATCACCGTGTATGGAAACGAGGAAGGCACATTTCGGTGTGTACCCAGATCGAAGCGTTCCAACTCTTCGCCGGACTCCGCATCCAGCAGAAGAACGTTGTCGGAAAGATTATTCGCCACCAGCAAACGGTCTTGGTGTGGCTCTGAGCCTGCAATCACCGCCAGGCCCGCGGGGTAGGGAATCGCCCGGCCCGGCGGCAATTTGCCTAATCCGCGGGCGACGCGAGTCCCGGCCGCCACAGCTTGCAGCGGTATTTTTAGGAAGCGTTCCCGCAAGATTTTTCCTTCTGCAAAACGATAAACCGCAATTCCATTCCCGGTGCTTCCGGGCCGCAAACCGCCGGGGTCGGTGATCGATCCCATGGACGCGTACAGCCGCGAGCCATCCGAGCTGAATGCCAACCCAATGAAATAACTTTGGTGCGCATTCTCTCCCAGCCGTTCCTCCGGAAAATCCGTCACCTGATTGGTTTGCAGGTCCACGACTCCGATCGATTGCTTGCCGCCCGATTCCGCTGTGCCGAATCCGTTGCTCAAAAGCGCGGCGTAATGCCCATCGGGACTCAGCGCAATGGTTTCCGGGAACCCGTTGGTGCGCTGCGGCGCGCCCGGCGTCGGTCTGATGACCGTTTTGCTGGTAGGGAGTTGTGTGGGCCGCGGTTGTTCCTGGCTGAACGCAGACGTTGTGAGGAGAACCGGGACAGACAGCACACAAAGAATCTTATCGCTGGCGAACATGAAAACTCCACCGAGCTTGTGGCTCGCGATGAATCGTGGATGCCATTCAATCGTGGTTTCCTTCCCAGCACAAGTTACAAAGCGGAAATATCGCCCTGCTGCTGCAGCCGCTTGCCGAATCGCTTCGCGTCTCTGAATAGGCCCTAATGTTTTTCGCCGCGTAATACTCTTCGCTGCTGCGCCTTGACGCGCGTGTCCGTCGAGTCGCCTGGCGCCGAATCAATTGTGGAAGGTGGTTCCAGGTTGTACGCCGTATTGACCATGCCAAAATGTGAAAACGCCTGAGGAAAATTACCCAGCAGTCGCCGGCCCACCGGGTCGTATTCTTCGGACAATAGCCCTAGATCGTTTCGAATCGCCAAAACGCGATCAAACGTTTCCCGCGCCTCCTCGGTTCGTCCCTGAAGCGCGTAATTGTCCGCCAGCCAAAACGTGCAGGGAAGAAACGCCGCTTCGCCATGCGGAATTCCGTCCACGGCGGGGTCAATCGTGTAGCGGTTTACAAATCCATTTTTCGACAGCAGGCGTTTTTCGATCGCCGCGACCGTCCCCAGAAGGCGCGGGTCCTTCGCCGGCAAAAATCCCACGATAGCCATCATCAATAAACTGGCATCCAGGTGCTTCGAACCATAAAACTGCACGAAAGAGTTCAGTTCGCGGTCAAAACCTTGCGTGCACACGTCGTTATGAATCTGATCGCGGATCTTCCGCCAATTTTCCACCGGCGCATCCGAAAGCCATCCCTGCTCCACGGATTTCACCGCGCGGTCCATCGCCACCCACGCCATCATTTTCGAATGCGTGAAATTTCTGCGCGGCCCGCGCACTTCCCAAATCCCCTCATCCGGCTCCTCCCAGACGCCTTGCAGATGTTCGAGCAGCGCCAGCCCGATCCCCGGTGACATGTCCTTGGCGCGCTGCAAACCGGCTTGCCGGCAGAGATACAGCGTGTCCATAATTTCCCCGAACACATCCAACTGCACCTGGTTATAGGCCGCGTTCCCGGTCCGCACCGGCTTCGAATCTTCGTAGCCTGCCAACCACGGCAATTCCAACTCCGTCAGCCTGCGCTCGCCTCGCAGTCCGTAAACGATATTCAGCTCCGAGGGTTTTCCGGCCACCGCGCGAATCAGCCACTCCCGCCAGGCGCGCGCTTCATCCAGGTACCCGGCGATTACCAACGCGCGCAGCGAAAGCGTGGCATCACGCACCCAACAGAACCGGTAATCCCAGTTGCGCACGCCCCCGATCAGCTCCGGCAGGGAAGTCGTCGGCGCCGCCGCGACGGCTCCGGTCGGCGCGTAGGTGAGCCCCTTGAGCACCACCGCAGAGC
>DATCOK010000325.1:0-4648 GCA_036564765.1 Candidatus Acidiferrum sp.
GACGAGCAGCACCGCTTCGGTGTGCTGCAACGCAAGCGCCTCATGGACAAATCCCTCGTTCACGGCCACGCCCCGCATGTTCTGGTGCTCACGGCCACGCCCATCCCGCGCACGCTCTCGTTAACTTTGTATGGAGACCTCGACGTTTCCATCATCGATGAGCTTCCTCCCGGCCGCACGCCCATCGAAACGCGCATGACCAGCGAACCGCATCTGCCCGGCGTCTGGGATTTCGTGAAGAGGGAAGTGGCCGCGGGGCACCAGGCGTACATCGTCTATCCCGTGATTGAAGAATCGAAATTGGAACTGAAGGCGGCGATCGATGAATTCGAACGCCTGTCGCGCGAAGTGTTTCCAAAATTGAAGCTTGGGATTCTGCACGGACGGCTCTCCAGCGAAGAAAAAGAATCGGCCATGCAGCAATTCCGGAACAATGAAGTGCAGATTCTCGTCGCCACGACCGTCGTGGAAGTTGGTGTCGATGTTCCGAACGCCACGGTCATGGTCATCGAACACGCCGAACGCTTCGGCCTCTCGCAACTGCACCAGTTGCGCGGCCGAATCGGGCGCGGCGCCGCGAAATCTCACTGCATTCTGGTGGCTCCTCCGTACATGAAGGAAGAGTCGCGCGCTCGCCTGGAGACCATGGTGCGCACCGCGAATGGCTTCGAAATTGCCGAGACCGATTTGTTGCTGCGCGGTCCCGGAGAATTCTTTGGCACGCGGCAGTCCGGCGACATGGGCTTTCACATCGCCAATCCGATTCGCGACCGCGAATTATTGGAACTGGCCCGCAGGGAGGCTTTCGCGCTCGCAGATGACTCCGCTCGCGCCTTAGAGCTGCGCGCGGTTCTCAAGTCGCTGCCCGAGCACTGGCAGAAGCGCTATCATCTCGCGCGAGTTGGTTAGGATTCTTTTCATAAAATACAAATTATGCGCGTCATTGCCGGAACCTATCGCAGTCGCCTACTGAAATCATTAAAGGGATTAGCGCTACGCCCTACCAGCGATCGCTTGCGCGAAACGCTTTTCAATATTCTGGGCGCCGGTGTCTCCGGCTCGCGTTTTCTCGATGTCTTTGCCGGCACCGGAGCGGTCGGCATCGAAGCGCTCAGTCGCGGAGCGGAATTTGTAGCGTTCATCGAGAATCATTCGCCGGGCGCAGACTTGATCCGAAAGAACCTGGAGTCGCTACAAGTACACTCAGGGATTAGCGTAATCCATGCCGATGCCGTTCGCGGGATTGAGACTCTGGCAGCAAAAATAAAAACCGGCGCCGCTCCGTTTGACTACATCTTCATCGATCCCCCATACGCCGCAACGGAAGATTACCCGCGAACATTGAAGTTTTTGGGGTCCTCCGAGATTCTGGCTGGGTCCGGCATCATCATTGTCGAGCATCGCAAGACGTTTGCGCTGCCGGAATCTTTCGGTTCGCTCGGCCGTGTCCGCCTATTGCGCCAGGGCGATTCGGCGTTAAGCTTCTATCGCCGCGCCACCAGCGAACACAAGGAAAGCGGAGGCGTGGAAAACCCTTAAAGCGCCGCGCACATCTATTCGGGTAGTATTTCGCGAACATAGGGTCGCGCCATATTTGCAGTTGTTTCGGGAAGTCTAAGCAATCGGGTAGTAACTCAGCAAATTTAATTCGCCCAGTTAAGAATTTAGAAAACTGGCGAAGAACTATCGGCACGTTATAATCGAGACTGCATGTCTTTTGGCAATTCTCTAAATCTTTTTTCACAGCAAACAGGGATCGCTGCGCCAGATCTATCCGTACCGGCGAGCGGCCCGCAACTCGGAGTTCCTTGGGGAACTTTTCGCCAGAGCGCGCTGAGTAGCGTGCGCACGTTGCTGTCTCGTCCGCTCGCGCCGAAAAAATTCCCGAGCGCAGGCTATTTTCGCGATTGCTGGGTCGAAGGCCGGATACCGCGCGCTGCCCTCATCGCCGCCGGACTGTGGCACATTGTTTTTCTGCTGGCGCCCTGGCCCGAACTCCCCGCGCTGCGTAAAAAAACCGCACTAGAAAATTTTCAGCTGACCTGGTCCGGCCCCATCAACGATCTTCCGCCGCTGCAGATCGCCGGTGCGGTGACCCCGGTGCCGAGTGCTCGTGGTGATGTAGCCAAGCCGCCCGCGCCGCCGGGAGCGGACGCGGTTCATCCCCGCCAGCGCATCTTCACCGACCCCCTCGTTCCGACGCACCCGCGCCAAACGTTGATTAACGCCGCTGCGCCCGCAATTCCGCCAAAACTGCTTCCCAGTCTCCCGAATATTGTGCAATTGCAGACTTTGGCGATGCCCGCCAAGCCGCGGATGGAACTCAATGAGCAGACTCTCGCGCAACTTCGCCCGCGCGAGCATCGCATCGTGCCGGCCGGCGCGGTTTCCGCACCCGTTGTCGCTGCAGTGGCCGCGGCTCCCGAGGAAATTACGTTGGCTCCGTTTCCCAACGCGCCGGCTCGCCCCAAGCTGGAATTAAACGCTGGCTCAGCGCCGCGCCTGTCGAAGCAAATCACGGCGGCGCAAGATACTGGCCAAGCGCCCGAACTCGCACATTCGAATCCTCCGGCGTCAAATGCCGCCACGTTCATCGCGCTCTCCGCGAATCCGGGTCCCGTCGCGCCACCAGTGCCGCCACAAGGAAATCTTACCGCGCGCGTGGCTGTCTCGCCGGAAGGGAAACAGCTCGGCGCGCCCAACACCACCGCGCTTGCAAGCGCACCGGCGAACGGCGGCGCTAACGATACTCCAGAAAATCCTGGGAGCACCACGATGGGAACGTCCAGGGAAAAATCTTCCACGATTATCAGTATCAGCGGCGGTAATCCAGTCCCCAAAAATATTTCTGGTCTTGGCGGAAATCCACAACCGAAGGGCAATGCCAGCGCCGCGCGCGGATTCAGCGCCAAAATCGATCCACGTTCGAGAATTGCCGACGTCCCGGACCGCAGCGGGCCGCCGAATTTTGCCGCCCTGCCGGCGGGGGCAAAACCGGAGCAAGTGTTTGCGGCGAAAAAAACGTATACGCTGCTCGTCAACATGCCTAATCTGAACAGCGCCACGGGCAGTTGGATTCTGAATTTCTCCGAGCTGCGCGCTTCCAGCTCCGCGCCGCGGGTAACCTCCGCTGACCTGTCCGGCCCTGCGCCGATTCGCAAGAGCGACCCGAAATATCCGTCCACTCTGATTAACGAGCATGTTGAAGGCGAAGTGGTGCTCTATGCGGTGATCCGCGCCGACGGCTCAGTTGACAGCGTCGAACTAGTGCGCGGGCTCGACGAACAGCTCGATAACAACGCCATGCAGGCGCTGGCGCAATGGAAATTCCGTCCCGCCTCGCGGCAAGGTACACCCGTGGACCTGGAAGCCATCGTGCACATTCCGTTTCACGCGCCTAGCGATCGCTAACGTCGACTTTGCTTATTGGAAGATTATTTCTAAGCGATGATTGCGGCGATTAAACGATCGATGTCCCGCTCGGTATTAAATAAGTGCGGTGAAACTCGCAAATTTCCCTCGCGCAAGCTCACAAAAATATTGTCCGCCTGCAATTTCGCGTAAAGCGCCGCGGATTTTTCCGGCGTCCGCGCGGCAAAACACGCGTAGGGGCCACGCCGCGCGGGATCCAGCGGGCTCGCGGGTACACAACGATCTTTCGGCAAGCGTTCGAACGTCTGCTCCATGAGCGCGCGGTTGTGCGCCGCTACCGTTTCCGGCCCGAAGCGTAAAACCAACTCCAGCGATTCGGCCATGGCTGCCAGATTAAAATAGCTTGCGGTCTCCGCTGAATCCCAGCGCCGCGCCCCGGCTGCCACTTTCGGATTGGCGAAAACCAGCGAACCAAAATGATTCGCCCCTTCCGCGGCCGTCCAGTAAAACGGGCCGGGCCGCATCGCGGCGATCTGTTCGCCCTTGACCCAGAAAAATCCGGTGCCGTAAGGACCGAGCAGCCATTTGTATCCCGCGCAGGTAATAAAATCCGCGCCAAGCTCCGCGACATTCATAGGCACGGCACCGCAACATTGGCTGGCGTTCAGCAACAGCAGCGTTCCTTGCGCGTGGCAGGCCGCGGCCAGTCGCGGCGCGTCGATCATGGTTCCGTCATCGAAGCGCGTCAGGCTCACCGAAACGAGCCTGGTCTTGGGCGTAAGTGCGGCAATTAAGTCCTCGGCGGTAATGAAGCGATCGCTGGGCGAAACAATTTTCAGCTTCAAGCCCTCGCGCTGCTCCATCGGTCTCCAGGTGGTGTACTCCAGCGGAAACTCACCCTTGGCGGTGATCACTTCGTCCCCAGGCTTCCACGTCAGGCCGTAGGCGACCGCCGCCATGCCCGCGCTGGCTCCGGTGGTGAGCGCAATCTCTTCCGGATTCGCGCTGATCAGTTTTGCAATTGATGCGCGGATCCGATTCGGAACATCGAAGTACGCTTCGTCCGGCACGCGCTGCGGAAATTTCTTCCACTCGATCGCGCCTTGTGCAGCCTTGACCGAAACTTTGGGCAAGGGACCGTTGCCGGCGACGTTTAGATACGTCGCATTTTCAAATTCAAACCACTCATCACGCCAATTCGTTTTCGCCGGGGTTGTGGTCGCCGTAGCCATAAAATCTCCTCGCGCATCTTAGTCAACATTGCAGCCGCTAGGCT
>DATCOK010000326.1:0-2454 GCA_036564765.1 Candidatus Acidiferrum sp.
GGATAGGGGATTCAGGCGTAGAGGATGGTTTGAAAATAGGATACTCGACGGTAAGCGTATGAGGAACCCATCTTGAGGAAGAGTTGTTTCTGGCCGAAGATGGCGGCATGGGACAAGAAACGAAGCGGTCGAGCGAGATGCGGCGGATGCTGGAGGAGTATGCGGCCAGTGGGTTGGGGCGGCGGGAGTTTTGTCAGCAGCGCGGCATACCGCTAACAACCTTCGATTACTGGCGGCGAGAGCATGCGGTCAAGGCGCGGAAACAAGGGCAGCGGCCACGGATGGTGAAAGTGGAAGTGGCGGTGAGCGAGGCCACAGGACAGTTCATATTGAGCTTGGCGAACGGCCGGCGCATCGAGAGTTCATGGCGGTTCGCTGATGCTGAGCTGGCGCGACTGCTTCGCATCGCCGAAAGCGCTTGATGTTCGGGCTAGGGCTGGCGACCAAGATATACATTGCGGCGGAAGCCACCGACATGCGCAAGGGGTTCGAAGGCTTGCACGGGTTGGTGCGCGATCAGTTGGGGCAAGACCCGTTGAGCGGGCACTTGTTCTTGTTCACCAACAAAACGAAAACGCGGCTAAAAGCCTTGGTGTGGGATGGCAGCGGATTATGGGTATGCGCGAAGCGGCTGGAGAAGGGCCGTTTTCATTGGCCAAAAGTGGGGCCGGACACGGAAGAGGCGCACAGTGTGACCATGCGCGCCGAAGAGTTGGCGATGCTGGTGAACGGGCTCGATTGGAAGCAGACGCGGCAGCGAAAATGGTATCGCAAAAGCGCGTAAGAATCTTCTGGAACATTTTCGAGAGTTCGCGTAATATGGGGCATCTCCCCCATGACCGCATCCGATCCACAGCTCCGCATTGAGAATCTGGAACGCGAACTGAAGTGGGCGCAGTTGAAAATTCAATCGCTCGAAGAGCGCTGGCGTCAGCATCTGATCCAGTTCTACGGCCCGAAGAGCGAGACGTTGAGCAACTTGCAGCTGGAGTTGCTGGAGGAAGAACCCAGCGCCACGCGGGATGAAGTGGAAGCGGAATCACGCCGCGAGCCGCCTCCTGCAAAGCCAGCGCGCGAACGCAAACCGCATCCGGGGCGCAAACCGTTGCCGGAGACACTGCCGCGCATCGAGCAAGTGATGGCCTGCACGGATGCGAGTTGTAAGACCTGCGGCGGCCAGACCGTGGTCATCGGTTACGACGAGAGCGAAGTGCTGGACTACGAACCCGCGCGCTGGTTGGTGCGCGTAACCAAGCGCGAGAAGCGTGCTTGCGGAAAGTGCGCCACCATCGCCATGCCTGCGATGGAGCCGCGCATCGTCGAAAAGGGCTTGGCGAGCGACGCGGTAGTGATTGGCACGGTGGTTGCGAAGTATTGCGACCACCTTCCGCTATACCGGCAACAAGCGATCCTCGAGCGCGAAGCGGGTGTCGAGATCAGCCGCGCCACGCTCGACGGTTGGGTAATGCGCGTGGCCGAGTTGCTGCAGCCAGTGGTCGCGGCGATGCGGCAGGACCTTCTTCGCACATCCTATTTACAGGCCGACGAAACAACGGTTCCCGTGCAGATGCACGACAAGCGGGGCGCAGATCATCAGGCCTATTTATGGCAATACGGCTCGCCCGGCGGCGAAACGGTGTTCGAGTTCCAGTTGGGCCGCGGGCGCGAGGGCCCGAAGAAGTTCTTGGGCACATGGGAAGGGGTCTTGCAGACCGACGGCTACCAGGCTTACGACACCATCGGCGGACCGAAACTGGTGCATGTCGGTTGTTGGGCGCACGCGCGCCGCAAGTTCGTCGACGCAGTGAAAGTGAATCCGCAAGATGCTGAATCCATCGCGATGGTCACGCGCATGGATGCGCTGTTTCTCGTGGACCGTCACGCACGGCAACAACACCTGAGCGCCGAAGAACGCCTGACCCTGCGCCGCGAGCACGCCGATTCGTGGGCCACAGAGATTCATGACGAATGTGGGAAGCTGCGCAAGATCGTGTTGCCCAAAAGCGCGCTGGGCCAAGCAGTGACCTACACCTTAAATATGTGGCCGAAGCTGCGCCGCTGTTTCGATTACGCCGAAGTCGAGCTGTCCAACAATCTCGCGGAGAACTCCATGCGCCCAGTCGCATTGGGAAGAAAGAACTGGCTGCACGTAGGAAGCGCGCGATCCGGTCCAAAGGTCGCGGCCATTCTTTCCGTGGTCGAATCCTGCCGCCGCTTGGGCGTGCCCGTCAAGGAATACCTGCTCGCCGTGCTCCCCGGCATGGCCCGCCGCACTCTGTCGGAAGTCGCCCCCTTCACCCCCGCCCGCTGGGCCGCTTCCCGTTCCTGACCTGGGTTGGTCGGACGGATACCGTCTAGTGAAGAAGTCTCGCCGTTCATCGTTCTCTGATGCGTCTGGAGAATTCGGTCACTGAGGCATCTTGCACCACGACCGTGGCAATATTCCACCATCAC
>DATCOK010000327.1:0-6050 GCA_036564765.1 Candidatus Acidiferrum sp.
CAGGGCACTGAGGGCAAGCTCGGCGGCCAGGCGCAGGTTCGGGGAGTGGGAGGCACCTGGAAGGATCTGACCGACTCGGTCAACTCCATGGCCGGCAATTTGACGGCCCAGGTCCGCAATATCGCCGAGGTGACCACGGCCGTGGCGCGTGGCGACCTGTCGCGCAAAATCACGGTGGACGTGAAGGGTGAAATTCTGGAGTTGAAGAACACCATTAATACCATGGTGGACCAACTGAACGCGTTCGCGGGAGAAGTGACCCGCGTGGCGCGCGATGTGGGTACGGAAGGAAAACTGGGCGGGCAGGCGAAAGTGCCTGGTGTGGCCGGAACGTGGAAGGACTTGACGGACAACGTCAACTTCATGGCCAGCAACCTCACCGAACAGGTGCGCGGTATCGTGAAAGTCGTCACGGCGGTGGCCAACGGCGAATTGACGCAGAAGCTCACGGTAAACGCGAAGGGTGAAGTGGCGGCGCTGGCCGAGACCATCAACAACATGACAGACACCTTGGCTACGTTCGCGGACCAGGTTACGACGGTGGCGCGCGAAGTCGGTGTGGAAGGGCGGTTGGGCGGGCAAGCCAACGTGCCGGGCGCCGCGGGAACGTGGAAGGACCTGACCGGTAACGTGAACCTGCTGGCCGACAACTTGACCAACCAGGTGCGCGCGATCGCGGAGGTGGCGACGGCGGTGACCAAGGGCGACTTGACGCGTTCGATTCAGGTGGAAGCCAGCGGCGAAGTCGCGGAGTTGAAAGACAACATCAACACGATGATTGATAACCTACGGCTCACAACCGACCGCAACGCGGAACAGGATTGGCTGAAGACCAACCTGGCACGGTTCACGGGCATGCTGCAGGGGCAACGCGATTTGACATCGGTGGGACGCATGATGCTTTCGGAGTTGGCGCCGCTGGTGAACGCGCAGCAAGGCGTGATCTACCAGATGGAGACGGAAAACTCGGCGGGCATGGTGCTGCTCTCGGCGTTTGCGGATAACGGGGATGAGGGCCACCGCATTCACCTGCGCGTGGGCGAAGGCCTCGTCGGGCAATGTGCCGCGGAAAAGCGCCGCATGCTGATCTCCGACGTGCCGCAAAATGCCGTGCCGGTGCGGTCGGGATTGTTCGAAGCGGTGCCGCGCAACGTGATTGTGTTGCCGGTGCTGTTCGAAGATCGCGTGAAGGCGGTGATCGAGCTGGCCTCGCTGAGCAATTTTACTGCGTCGCATCTGGCGTTTCTCGAGCAGCTCACCGCTTCCATCGGGATCGTGCTGAACAGTATTGAGGCGACCATGCAGACGGAAGGCTTGCTGAAGCAATCGCAGCAGCTAGCAACCGAGCTGCAGACGCAGCAGAAAGAGTTGCAGCAGACCAACGAGCAGCTGGCGCAGAAAGCGCAGCAGTTGGCGGAACAGAACGTGGAAGTCGAACGCAAGAACCAGGAAATCGAGCAGGCCCGCCGCGCGCTGGAAGAAAAAGCCAAGGAGCTGGCGCTTACTTCCAAGTACAAATCAGAGTTCCTGGCCAACATGTCGCACGAGTTGCGCACGCCGCTGAACAGTATTCTGGTTCTTGGGCAACAGTTGAGCGACAACCCGGACGCCAACCTAACTCCCAAGCAAGTGGAGTTCGCGCGCACGATTCATGGCGCGGGAACGGATTTACTCAACCTGATCAGCGACATTCTGGACCTTTCCAAAATCGAATCGGGCACCGTTTCGGTGGAAGCCGAAGAAGTGTTCTTCGCCAGCTTGCTGGAAATGATCGGCCGGCCGTTCCGTCACGAAGCGGAAAATCGGCGGCTGTCGTTCGAAGTGGCTTCCGATCCGCACCTGTCGAGGAGTTTGGTGACGGACTCGAAGCGTTTGCAGCAGGTGTTGAAGAATTTGCTCTCTAACGCATTCAAGTTCACGGAGCACGGCGGTGTACGACTGGCGGTCTCCTCCGTGGAAAGCGGGTGGAGCGAAAATCATCCCATCCTGAATGGTGCGGGGTCGGTGATCGCGTTCGAAGTCTCGGACACCGGCATTGGCATCCCATCCGAAAAACAGCGCATCATCTTCGAGGCTTTCCAACAGGCCGACGCCGGCACCAGTCGCAAATACGGCGGCACCGGATTAGGCCTGGCGATCAGCCGCGAGTTGGCCAGTCTTCTCGGCGGAGAAATTCAGTTGCGCAGTCAACCTGGGAAGGGCAGCACCTTCACGCTGTACTTGCCGAAGACCTACGTTGGCCCGTCCAACGCGCTCGGCACCATCAACGAGCGTAAGGTTTCGGACAAGGCCTCGACCATTCATCTCTCGGCCGCCGCGATGCTGGAACATCCGATCGAGGTGATCGCGGATGATCGCGATAATCTAGAGCCGGGCGACAATATCTTATTGATCGTCGAGGACGATCCGCACTATGCGCGGGTGCTCGCCGATCTGTCGCGCGACAAAGGGTTCAAGGTGCTGGTCGCCAATCGCGGAGCGGAAGCCCTGGCGCTGGCTCGTGAGTATCATCCCAGCGCGGTGTCTCTCGACGTGTTCCTGCCGGACATGCTGGGCTGGACGGTGCTCAACCACTTGAAACAGGACTCAACCACACGGCACATTCCGGTGCAAATGCTTACCATGGATGAAGACCGCCATCACGGATTGGCACGCGGGGCATTTTCGTTTGTGACCAAGCCGACTACCGCGGAAGGATTGGAGACCGCGCTCGAAAAAATCAAAGTGTACGCGGCGCCGCGTCGTCGTCGTTTGTTGGTGGTGGAAGACAATCCCGCCGAGCAACTCAGCATTCGCGAGTTGCTGACGCATACGGACATCGATGTGACCGTGGCGGAAACGGGGATGGAGGCGCTCAGCACCGTAAATGAAAATAGCTTCGATTGCGTGGTGCTGGATTTGCGGCTGCCGGATATGTCCGGCTTCGACGTACTGGAAAGAATCGGAAATAGTCCGACGTTGAGCGATTTGCCGGTGGTGGTTTTTACAGGCAAGGAGCTTTCTTCGGAAGAGGACGCCCGGCTGCATACGCTGGCGCGCAGCGTGGTGGTTAAGGATGTGGAGTCGCCGGAGCGTCTGCTGGACGAGACGGCGCTCTTCCTGCATCGCGTGGTGGCGGATTTACCGCCCGAGAAGCAGCGCATGCTGGAGCGCTTGCACCGTTCCGACGAAGCGCTGGTTGGTAAGAAAGTGCTAGTGGTCGACGACGACGTGCGCAACATTTTCGCGCTGAGCAGCGTGCTGGAACGGCGCGGTATGACGGTGCTCACCGCCGGCACCGGCCGGGAAGCGATCAAAACTCTGGAATCCACGAAGGATGTGGCCATCGTGCTGATGGACATCATGATGCCGGAGATGGACGGGTACGAAACGATGCAGGTGATCCGGCAGAATCCCGCACTGCGGCGGCTACCGATCATCGCCCTCACCGCCAAAGCGATGAAGGGCGATCGCGAAAAGTGTCTGGAAGCGGGAGCGTCGGAATATCTGGCGAAGCCGGTGAACACCGATCAATTGCTTTCTGCCTTGCGGATGTGGCTGCACCGTTAAGCAGTGTGGTCTACTAACGTAGATGTGAACGTGAAGCTATAGCGCGCTGGTTGCGCGGTTGGAGCGTCGTAACTTGGGAGAGCTGAAGAGAGAACATGATCGTTCCCGATAAGGTCAACATCCTGATGGTGGACGATCAGCCATCGAAGTTGCTCACGTACGAAGCAATCCTCCACGAACTCGGCGAGAACCTCATCAAGGCCAACTCCGGGCGCGAAGCGCTGGAGTTGCTGCTGAAGAACGACATTGCGGTGGTGCTGATGGACGTCAGCATGCCCGAATTGGATGGGTTTGAGTTGGCCAGCATCATCCGGCAGCATCCACGTTTTCAAAAGACCGCGATTATTTTTGTTTCCGCCGTGCATCTGACGGACCTGGACCGGTTGAAAGGGTATCAGCGTGGCGCGGTGGATTATTTATCGGTACCGGTGGTGCCGGAACTGTTGAGGGCGAAGGTCAGCGTGTTTGCGGAGTTGCATCGCAACGCGCAACAACTGGAATTGTTGAACAACGAACTGCGCAACCTTTCCGGGCGGTTGCTGAGCACGCAGGACGAAGAGCGCCGGCGCATCGCCCGCGATCTGCATGACGGGTTGGGCCAGGAATTGAGCGCGGCGAAAATGCTGGTCGACGGCATACACATCGGCAACCAATCGGCGGAGTTTAAAGTGCAAGCAGCGTTGCAGGCCAGCGCGCTGCTGGATCGGGTGATGCAACAGGTGCGCAGTATTTCGCATTTGCTGCATCCGCCGTTGCTGGACGAAATTGGGCTGCAGTCGGCGTTGCGCTGGTATCTCGACGGGCTGACCGAGCGCAGCGGGATTGAAACGGTTTTTGATGTGGACCCTCAGGAGTTTCCGCGGCTGGCACCGGAAGTGGAGACGGCGGTTTTCCGGATTATTCAGGAAGCTCTGACGAATGTGTTTCGCCATTCGGGAGCGGGGAAGGCGTGCATCACGCTAACCAAGAATGAGGATCACGTGGCGTTGAGTGTTCGCGATTTTGGAAAAGGCATTGCGGCGCACATCGTTGAGTTGCGGCCTGGAAGCGTGGGGATCGGACTCGGCGGGATGCGCCAGCGCGCCAAGGAGTTTGGCGGCGAACTGCGCTTGAAGAACGCGGAACCGGGCACGCTGATTGAAGTTACGATTCCCATCAAGATTGGGGATGGTTCGGAACACGCCACGCAAGCTTCGCTGCGAAGTTCGAATTCTTAGTTGTTGAGTGTCCTCGATTTTTTCTCTCCGGTGAGTTTCGACAATCGTCGGTAGTTCCAGGATTTTTTCGCCTCATGTAAATTAGGAGTTATTGCGTGGACTCTAAAAAAGCCCACTCGTCGATTAGTGGTTGGACCGTGATAGGAGGGCCCCACCCTACCAACCCCAGGGTGGTCCAACATGTTATTTGGGCTTTGCAGGCTTATCGGATCAGGTGGCGCAAAGAAATGACTGTGAAACGCTTTGTGGCATCGGCGGCGTCTAACTTGCACTGGGAGCGCTGCGAGTCTCGGACTCAAGCAAATCGCACGCAACGATGACATCGACAGAACAGCCGGCTGTTGCGACGAATGTTCAAAACGCAAAATATCTCCTTGCCGCTGCGTTTTTGCTCGGGGGGATATGCACGACTCTGACGTTGAAACCTACGGTTCGCGCCCAGGAGCCTTCTGCGCCCACTACCGTTCAGGAGTCTGCGGCGCCTAGCTCGACGAGTGCTACCCCGCCCAGCGCTGGCGCGCAAAAGAGCGGGGCGCCGCTGGGAACTATCAAGTCGATCGCCGGGAATAGCCTTATATTGACCAGCGATGCGGGCGTCGACCTAAACGTTGAAGTTCGGGACTCCACAAAAATCGTCCGCATCGCCCCTGGTCAAAAAGATTTGAAGGGGGCGCAAACGATTGCGTTGAGCGATCTGCAAACCGGCGATCGCATTCTGGTGCGCGGGAAGGCCGGAGAGGGCGGCACATTTGAAGCCGCGTCCATCGTGGCGATGAAGAAGGTGGACATCGCGGATAAACAATCGCGGGAGCGCGACGAGTGGCAGAAATCAGGCGTCGGCGGGCTGGTGAACAGCGTCGATTCCGCCGCAGGAGTCATCAGCATCACGGTGCCATCCCTAAGAGAAAAGAAAACCGTGGCGGTGCAAGTCTCGCCACAAACCGTGCTGCGACGTTATGCGCCCGGCTCCGTAAAGTTTGACGATGCAAAGCAGGGGCCGCTCAGCGAGGTGCGGCCAGGAGACCAGCTGCGCGCGCGGGGACAGAAAAATACCGACGGCAGCACGCTGGCCGCCACGGAGATTGTTTCCGGCAGCTTCCGCAACATTTCCGGAGAAATTTCCTCGACGGATGCGGCGCAGGGAACAATTACGGTGCGGGACCTGGCGACCAAGAAGCCGGTCACGGTGAAGATTACGCCTGAATCACAGCTGCGGAAATTGCCGGCGCAATTCGCGCAACGGATTGCGCAGCGGCTGAATGGTGCCGCGGCGGGCACTACGAC
>DATCOK010000328.1:0-2639 GCA_036564765.1 Candidatus Acidiferrum sp.
CTCTTGGCCTGCCGCAGCCAGGCGCCGGGACTCCCGTCGATTCTGTAGTGAACTCACCATCGCCGCAGCCAGCCCCGCCGCATCGCGCGGTGGAACGAGCACTCCGGTAACTCCCGCTTCTACCAGGTCCGGCAGCCCGCCAACATCCGTCGTAACCACCGGAACTCCGCTGAGCAGCGGCTCCACGGCTCCTCCCACGTTTTCCGAGTGGGAAGCCACCACCGCCAGATCCAAATCAGGATAAAGCACCGGCACATCGGTTCGCGTGCCGAGAAATGCAAGTGAGTCGCCGCACGCGCGCCGCCCAAGAGCGCGCAGACTCTTCTCGTAGCGCGTCGCGCCATTCCACGCGCCCCCGATAATCACACCTTGCAACTCCGGCAGTTCCTTCTGCGCGACTTGCAAAGCCGCAATGAAATCTTCGTGCCCCTTGAGCCCCGTAGTCTGTCCGAGAAATCGTTTCGGCGCGTACATGTAACAAACCATGCCAACCAGCGGCGTGTCAGCAGAAATCCCCAGTTCGCGCCGTAATCGTCCGGTGCGTGCTGTGGAAAAGCCGCTGACATCCGTGCCCGGATACGACAAATACACACGCTCCGCCCGAACGCCTAACGTGCTGTATTTCTTTTCCGTCCACCGGCAACCCGCGATCCAATGATCCAGCGGGCCCGCCGACGAAATATCCAGCCGCGCAAAAAAATCGTGCTCCAGATGCAAGGGCCCAGGCACCTGAAAGATTCTAGGAATCCGCGAAGATTTTCCCAGCGCCGCGCGCACCATCAACGTGGTTCCCACATGATGCGTATGAATAATGTCCGGCTGCACTTCGCCCACCAACTTCCTACAGGCGCGTAGGATTGCCGGAGTCTGCCACAAACGCCGGGCCGGCACATCCACCCGCAAGGGGATCACCGTCGCGCCCGCCTCTTTGTATTTCGGCGCCAGGCCTTCCGTGTCTGAAGGCAGCGCTACGACGATTTCAAATCCCAGCCCGCACAACACCCGCACCTGCTGGTAGACCCAGCCCGCGCCCACCGCCGTCTTCGCCATGTGCAGAATTTTCATGAACACCCAAGTCCCAATTCTGGTCTACCAAATCCACGGAAAGCAACACAACTCGCTTCTCGAAAAGGGCTCGTTCCATCACGGTCAATCGACAACCACACTGGCCCCAGCCACCTCGAATCGGCTGCCGTTTCTGAGTACATGCCCGCATCGTCTACACTAATTGTCGACGCTGACCTTCTTAAATTGATGAACCAACGCTTTACGACGTCCGTGCCAAAACTTTTGCTGCCAGCGTGCCTCCTGATGGCGGCAATACTTTTAGCCATAGCTCTTTGGCCCTTCAATCCCTCCCCACGCAATGGGGTTCGCTGGTCCAGCGACGGCAGCGGCCTGATCTTTGGCCCTCAGGGCGTGATTTACAGCCCGACGGCGTTGCAGCCAGACGCAAATCCGCAAGCCGCCTGCAGCCTCAGCCTGCGAATCCAGCCCAATTTTCGCTACTTTCACAACTCCGCAGTGCTTCTCGATTTCTATACCGAGCAAAACCCCATGCAATTTCAGCTTCTACAGTGGAGCGATGAACTGCTCATTCGCCGCGACTATCGAGACTCCAGCAAGCGGCTAAAAACCTCGGAAGTCGAAGTCGAACATGCCTTACTTCGCGACGAACCTGTCACCATCACGATCACTCCCGGCCCACAAGGCCTGCTCGCTTACCGTAACGGCGTCCCCGCAGCCGCTTCGTCGGCCATCCACCTTACCTGTGCGGACCTCGCTGGCCAGCTGGTGGTCGGAAATTCACCTCACACCGAAAATGCGTGGCAAGGAAAATTTGTAAACCTGCTCCTCTATAATTCGGCGCTCTCGCCGGAACAGGCCCTGCACCTGGACGAACCGGGACACGTTTCGCAAAAAGCCGATGGCGCTCGATCGCTGGCACGCTACGACTTCACCCAAAATTCCGGGCGCGCCATACCTAATCGCGCCGGTTCAGCCCCGGAACTGATCATTCCCGAAGTGTTCCGCATGTTGCACAAGCCTTTTCTGAATTTGCCCTGGAACGACCACAGCGACAAACTCGGTCTGCGAGATATCGCCATCAATATTTTTGGCTTCGCCCCTTTCGGATTTCTATGCTTTGCGTACTTGTATTTTCAACGCCGCATGAGCCACGCTCTGCTCTGGACTGTGCTTGCAGGGTTCGCGATCACCTTGACCATCGAAGTGCTGCAATTTTTTGTGCCATCGCGCGGCTCGGACGTAATCGATCTGTTGACCAACACCTTTGGAACCTATCTGGGAGCTGTGCTCTTGCGCTGGCCCGGCAGGCATTCCTTAGCGGCGCGTTTCGGTCTGTCGCGTTCTGCGAAGGTGACTGCGGAATAGACTGCGCTTTCACCTCGCTGGCCGTTGCACCCCTCCGCTGCTACAATGCAATCACCTTATGGCGGATTGGAAACAGATCACTGCGCGCATTCGCCGCGCAAGAACCTCGAAAGATCCTGCAGGTCAGCTTTCGGCGCTGTACGAAAAAACCCGCGACGCCATGGTGGCGTTCGAATTGGCCAAATACTTTGAAACTTCGGCGCAAAATGCCGATGCATCAAAATGGTATGCCACCGCCGCAGAGC
>DATCOK010000329.1:0-1884 GCA_036564765.1 Candidatus Acidiferrum sp.
TCGCGAGCGAGGCGTCGCGGCCGTGGGTGCAGACTTTGGTCATCAGAAAAACTTTGTCGCGGCGGTCATTGAGCGCGTTGCCCATCCACACTTCGGACTTACCGCGGTGGTATTCCCAGCAGTTGTCGAAGAAGGTGATGCCGTTGTCGAAGGCCTCATGCACGATTTGCGTGGCAGTTTGTTCATCGGCGGCGTCGCCGAGATGATGGCCGCCGAAGCCGAGCGCGGAGATCTCTTGGTCGTGGCGTCCGAGAGGACGCATGGGAATGGAGCCCGGGGAGGAATCTTCCTGCACAGAGAAAAATTTTGGCATCTTGCTGATCCTGTCTCGGAAAAAGTACGGGAAGGCCCAAGCGTCGTGTGAGATCCAACTCCATTGTTTTTGTTCCGCAGAATAAGCGCAATGCAGGAGTTGCTGTAGGTGCGCCTTGCATGAGCGCGAAAGGTGCGAAAATCTCAAAGCTACATCGATTCGCTCCGCGGACTACATGGAGTAAGGCATCCGCGAACAGCTCGGTTTCATGGATACTGCGACGGATTTCCCAGGAGGAAAAATTGCGTAACGGCTTAGGCCGCGTGTTCGCAGCGGGTGTGTTGATGGCGTTCGTAGGCTTGGCGCTGAATGCGGGAGCGACCGGACAGAATGAAGCGCCGGCCCTGACGGAGGTATTCACGGACGCGAATTTCCAGCTCACCGGCGTGACCATTTCGAAGAGCGGGCGGCTCTTCGTCAATTATCCGCGGTGGTCCGATCACTATGTAAACGCGGTGGTGGAGATCCAGAAAGACCGCACGGTCAAACCCTATCCCGACGAACCGTGGAACCGCTGGAGCGGTAAGGCCGCCGATGCCGGGAAGCAGTTTGTATGCGTGCAGAGCGTGGTAGTGGACGACAACGAGGTGTTATGGGTGGTGGATTCGGGCGCACCCTTGATGGGCCCGGCGATGGTCGCGGGCGCGAAGCTGGTGTCCATCGCCTTAAAAGGCAACCAGGTCTCACATATCTATACCTTTGGACCCGACGTCATCAAACCGAACAGCTATTTGAACGATGTGCGCATCGACAATCCGCGCCATATCGCCTACATGACCGACAGCGGCGAAGGCGGAATTGTGGTGGTAGACCTGGCGAGCGGCAAAGCTCACCGGGCCCTTGATGGTCACGCTTCCGTGATGGCCCAGGAGGGGACCACGCTGACGATCGATGGCAAAAAATTGCTGAATGGAGATGGCAAGCCGCCAAAAATCAATTCAGATGGCATTGCGCTCTCGCCGGACCGCGAATACTTGTACTACCAGGCGTTGACGGGCAAAACGCTGTATCGGGTGAAGACGGCGGCGCTGCGCGATGCGAAGGGAACCAAGGCGGCGGCTGCAGTGGAAAAAGTGGCGGACACCTTTCCGGTGGATGGGCTGTGGATGGATAAGCAGGGAAACGTCTACCTGAGCGGACTTGAGCAAAAGGCCGTGGTGCGAATGACGCCGGATAAAAAAATCGAAAGTGTTGTCACGGACGCCCGGCTGGAATGGCCGGATACGTTCACGCAGGCAGCGGATGGGACGATGTACATCACCGCTTCGCACATCAACGAGTCGCCGCGGTTCAACAGCGGGACAGAAGTGCGAAAGTTGCCGTACGGGGTGTTCAAGTTTAAGCCTTAACGTGGGTTTAATCGCGACGGTGAAGCGACGAACTCTCGGCTGAAACCAATCGGCGTGCAATCGATGGGAGTTCCCATAAGGGAACAGAATTCAAACTGGCTCATTCCCGGCGCCTGAACTTCGGGTCGCTCTTTTCTTTACAGTGCTTTACAGTCTACGGGAGTGGCGTCGGGATTGCCCATACCAATCCCTGTGAAGATCCTGCCAATCGCTCCCCGTATC
>DATCOK010000330.1:0-2360 GCA_036564765.1 Candidatus Acidiferrum sp.
CGCTCGAGCCGCCCCAAATAGGGGTGACCCCTATTGTTATGGCCAAAATGCACGCAACTACACCACGAACGGATTGCATTCAAGCGACTCCAAGAGGGCCTACAGCAAGAGTACCCACCGAAGTGTGAACAAGTCAATCAGCAACATTACCGGTAGGTGCAGCATCGCCCCGCGGAGGCGGGTGCGGCGCTACGGTTATGAGTGAGCTAATAAGCCAGTGAGTACAGGAGACTTGAGGCGAAGGGTCCAGCGCTAAGCGCGGGTCGACTGGGTGAAGTGGGTAACCGACCGAAGCTGAACTTGGCGGAAAGGTTTTGTTGGTTCTCCCTTAAAAGACAAATTGGCTCTTGTGCCAGTCCAATGTCTGGTAAAATTGGCTTCCAGGGTGAGAGTCCATGCTTCCTCTTCATCTCCAGTCTGAAAGTCACGTTCCTCTCTATATCCAGCTGCGCGACCAATTGCGCGCCTTGGTGCACGCCGGAGACCTGCGCCACGGGGACCGCATCCCTGCCAGCCGCGAGTTAGCAAACATGCTGGGGGTGCATCGCACTACCGTGGCGAACGCTTACGCCGAGTTGGAATCTGAGGGCCTGATTCAAGGGCACGTGGGCCGTGGCACGTTTATTCGCAACGGAAATGGAAACGGGGCGCTGAAAATTACGCCGCCTGCGCCGCCGGTTTTGAATGGCAGCCAGGGAATCCGCTGGGAATTGTTGTTCGCGGATGAGCGCGGCGAAGAAGTATTGAGCCGTTTGACGGCAAGTGCTCCGGAAAATGCACTGTCGTTCGTGATGGCGAGGCCGGCGCAAGAATTTTTTCCGATTGAAGAGTTGCAGACGTGCGTGAACGCGGTGCTGCGGCGTGAAGCGACCGACGTGCTGAATCTCGGGCCTTCCGACGGGTATCAACCGTTGAAAGAAGCGCTGCTGGAGATGCTGCATCGCGAGGGCATTGGCGCGAAGGACGAAAATCTACTGATTACCGACGGCTGCCAGCAGTCGCTGGACTTGATCAGCAAGGCGTTTGTGCGGCCAGGCGACTGCGTGATTTTGGAAAACCCAACGTATCCGGGAGCGGTGGCGATTTTCAACGGGGCGCGGGCGCGTTGCCTGGCGGTTCCGGTAAAGACCCACCCGGAGCCCAACAGCGAATTGGGCGTTGATCTCGAAGCGCTGGAAGCTACGCTGGCCGCGAATCGCGTCAAATTGATTGTGCTGACGCCGGATTTTCAAAACCCGACCGGCACGTCGATGTCGCTGGCTTCGCGGCGCAAAGTTTTGGAACTGGCGGGGCGTCACCAGGTGCCGGTGGTGGAAGACCACATTTATGGCCGGCTGCACTTGCGCGAAGAAAAAGTTCCTTCTTTGAAGCAACTGGACCGCTTCAACCTGGTGATTCACATCGACAGCTTTGCGAAAGTGGCGTTTCCGGGATTGCGGGTGGGCTGGATCGTGGCGCCGGCGGCAGCGGTGGAGCGTTTGCGCCTGGTGAAACAGACCACCGATCTGCATACCGATCAACTGGCCCAGGCCACGCTGGCGGAATTTTTGCGGCGCGGATTTTTTACCAAGCACCTGGCGAGGATGCGCAAAGTTTATTCGGCGCGCTTGCAGGCCCTGGATGAGGCGCTGCGCAAATATATGCCGGAAGGTACGCGTTGGACGCGGCCGGAAGGCGGAATGTGTCTGTGGCTGGAACTGCCGCCGGGATTTGATGCCAGCGAATTGCTGATTCATGTGAAGGAGCGCGGCGTGCTGTTTGCGCCGGGCCGGTACTTCTACGTGCAGAATCCCTTACCGAATACATTGCGGCTGGGCTTTGCGAGTCTGGATGAAAAGCAAATCGCGCGGGGCGTCGCGACGCTGGCGGACATGCTGCGGATTGAAATGCGCAAGCGGCAGCGCGGGGTGCGGCGGGCGGAGCGCAGCCGCGTCGCGCTGGTTTGATGCGATGAGGACGAGTTAGTGACGGAAAAAGTAGAACATGGGCCGGACGCGCTGACGCTGGCGCCCAATCCTGAAAATAAATGCTTCGGGTGCGGCGGCGCGAACGATGGCGGGATGAAACTGACGTTCACGCAGGACAACGTGAACCGCCGCATCGTTGGCAAATTTATTTTGGGTCCGCGGTATCAGGGCGGAGGCGGCATGGGCCACGGGGGAATTATCGCCACGCTGCTCGACGAAGCGATGGGAAAAGTTTGCCGGTTCCGCGAAGCGCGGGCGGTCACGGCGGAGATGAATATTCAATATCTAAAGCCAGTACATGTGAATGAAGAGATTACGGTGGAAGCGTTTGAAACCGGCACCAAGGGGCGCAACATTTTTCAGAGTGGAGAAATTCGCAACGCTACGGGAGAC
>DATCOK010000331.1:0-3208 GCA_036564765.1 Candidatus Acidiferrum sp.
GGCCATGAACGATGAAGAAACCGTCGCATTGATTGCCGGCGGGCACAGCTTCGGCAAAACCCACGGCGCTGCCATTCCCGCGGATTACGTCGGCGCCGAACCAGAAGGCGCGGATGTGGAAGATCAAGGTTTCGGTTGGAAGAATAAATTCGGGAAAGGTTTTGGTGCGGACACCATTGGTAGCGGCTTGGAAGTTACGTGGACCACGACGCCAGCCAAGTGGAGCAATGACTTCTTCCAGAACTTGTTCAGCTTCGATTGGGAACTGACCAAAAGCCCGGCTGGCGCGCATCAGTGGACACCAAAAAATGGCGCAGGCAACAACACCGTGCCGGATGCCCACGACCCTGCGAAACGTCACGCGCCATCCATGCTCACCACCGACCTCGCCCTGCGCTTCGATCCTGCCTACGAAAAGATCTCGCGCCGCTTTTTTGAACATCCCGATCAGTTTGCCGACGCCTTCGCGCGAGCCTGGTACAAACTGACTCACCGCGATATGGGCCCGATCCAGCGCTATCTCGGCCCGCTCGTTCCAAAAGAGTCGCTGCTCTGGCAGGACCCGATCCCTGCCGTGGATCATCCGCTGCTCTCCGAGCAGGACGTCGCCGCGCTGAAAGCAAAAATCCTTGCATCCGGTCTGACTGTTTCGCAGTTGGTCTCGACCGCCTGGGCGTCGGCCTCAACCTTCCGCGGTTCGGACAAGCGCGGCGGAGCCAACGGCGCACGCATTCGCCTCGCGCCCCAAAAAGATTGGGAAGTAAACCAGCCGGCGGAACTGGCCAACGTCTTGCAGAAGCTCCAAAGCATTCAAAAGGAATTCAACGGCGCCCAGACCAATGGCAACAAAGGCAAGAAGGTCTCGCTTGCCGATTTGATTGTCCTCGGCGGCGATGCGGCCATCGAGAAAGCCGCGAAAACTGCCGGCCACGAAGTGCACATCCCCTTCACTCCAGGGCGCATGGACGCGTCGCAGGAACAAACCGATGTCGCGTCCTTCGTGCCGCTGGAGCCCAAGGCTGATGGCTTTCGCAACTATCACCGCGGCCCGCAACGTCTCTCGGCTGAGACGATGCTGGTGGACCGCGCACAATTATTGAAACTGACCGCTCCCGAGATGACTGTGTTAGTTGGTGGCCTGCGAGTGTTGGGTGCCACTGCCGGCAAGTCGGCTCACGGAGTTTTCACCAAGCAACCCGAGACGCTGACCAACGATTTCTTCATTAACCTGCTCGACATGCAGACTCAATGGCAGCCCTCCAATTCGGTCGAAGGCGTTTCCGAAGGCATCTACGAAGGGCGCGATCGCAAAACCAACGAGGTCAAGTGGACCGCCACGCGCGTAGACCTGATCTTCGGCTCGCATTCGCAGCTACGCGCTCTAGCGGAAGTCTATGCCTGCGCGGACTCCAAGGAAAAGTTTGTGAAAGACTTCGCCGCCGCATGGACCAAGGTCATGAACCTCGACCGTTACGACGTCGCCACAACGCACCGGCACTGAAGTCGTCCTAGTCTCGCGTGGGGGACACCGAAGCAGGGTGAATTTCGGTCCTCGTCGACAAGGAAAAACTCGGTCTGCCTGTACTCTCGCTGCTCGAGTGCCAAAACTTCGTACCCGAGTCCCTTCAACCGCTTTCGCGTCTCATCTATATCCGTCAGCGCCCAGTAGAGTCGAATCGAATGCCCTCGTAGTTCTCCGGCTTAACCTCCGTCCCCGCGCGTTGGTTCAGCATGAAAATCAACTCGTCTTTCCGGAGCATGCAGAAGATCAGCTTATTGTCTCTCCGCATTTCGGAACTCATTGAGAACCCGAGCCCATCTATCCACAAGCGCAAACTTTTTTCCGGGTCAGCGCTCGGAATGATCGGAATGCATGATTGAACAGGCATCCGCTAGCTTCCTTTCGCTTAGTTGCAAAAATCGATTATCCGGTCATTCCTTACGGTCGGCCTAAAGTTCCAGTTCACATTGGTACGTGCTATCAGGCGGAGCCGACAAATTTTGTTTATTATTCTTTCCAGCTGAGGATTCGGACGCATGCACAACGTGGATGGTCACGATCGGGCAAGCCGCTTCTCTGAAATCGTCGCGAACTCCTTGGACACGCCAGCAAAAACACAGGATCTGGCGCGCCAAGCCTATCAAAGCCGCACCCAGTTCCACAGATTGTTCCGCGCGGTTCTCGAAGAAACTCCAGCCGCCATGCGCCGCCGGCTCCTAGTGGAACGAGCCGCCTATCAACTGGGACACACCGAAACCACCGTCACCGACGTCGCCCTGGACGCCAACTACGGTTCGCTCGAAGCGTTCACGCGGGCCTTCCGCAAGGCGTTTCGCACTTCTCCCAGCGTCTACCGCCGCATGCGCAATCCGCACTTTCATCTGTCGGCGCCGAACAAGATTCATTTCTTTGCCCCTGGTTCCCTATCCAAAGGAGAAACAAACATGGACCTGTTCGATCGCTTTGCAGGCAACGACTCCTGGCACACTCGCCGTTTGCTTCAATACGCGGCGACCTTGACCGAAGAACAATTGGACCGTCAGCTACCCACGGTCGTAGAGCTGCTGCCGTGGCGCGAAGCCAACAAGACTCTAAGGCAGCTGCTCGAAAATATTGTTTTCACCAAAGAAGTCTGGACCGCCGCGCTCGCCGGCTCCGACATGGACATGAACGGCCCGCCCAAATCCCAGCGCTCTCCGCAAGCCATGCTGCAAAGGTTAGAAATGACCGACGCGGAACTGCATCGCATTCTCAGCGACATCCGTAATCGCTCCGCCTGGGACGACACCTTCGTCGACGCCCTCTGCGAACCCGCCGAAACCTTCACCTTCGGCGGCGTCTTCGCTCACATCATGACCTTCAACGCGCACCGCCGGCTGATGGCCTTGGACGCCCTTCGCCAACTCGGCGTGCAAACCGAAGGTTTCGGCGACCCCATGGAGTACGAAGAAATGGTGGCGCCCTGGAACCCGCGCGAAGTGCTCAAATCACGTTAAGATTCAACCCGCTCGCCTAAACCACAAGTCGAAGAGAAACGAATTTAGCCCGCCTGCTTTGGGTTTCGCGCTTCGTTTTATATGCCTTGACACGTATATGCGCTGTGAAGTATATCAGAAGCATGGGATCTCCCTTCCAAGTCATCGCCGAGCCCAACCGCCGCGCCATCTTGAGCCTGCTGGTCTCCTCGCAACAGTCCGTGGGCGATAT
>DATCOK010000332.1:0-6189 GCA_036564765.1 Candidatus Acidiferrum sp.
AAATGAAGCAGTTGATCGAAAAAGTCTTCGACCCATGGCCGGCGAAACAGGTTGTGCCAGTCAAAATTCCTGTGGTGGCGTCGGTAAAAGGGAAGCGCCTGCTGCTGGTCGACAAACCGGACGCCACCCAAACGTACTTTGCCATCGGCAACGTCGGCACTTCTGTTAGCGATCCGGATCGCGTCGCCATCCGTCTGGTAAATACCGTTTTCGGCGGACGCTTCACATCTTTACTGAATGAAGCGTTGCGCGTCGAATCGGGACTTAGCTACGGCGCGGAGTCGGGCTTTGACTCACGCAAAGCTCCCGGCCCCTTCGCAATCTACAGCTTCACAAAAAACGAAACGACCGTGCAGGCCATCGACCTGGCGCTGCAGGTTTTGCAGAAATTGCACCAACAAGGAATCTCCGCCGAAGAACTCAAATCGGCCAAGACCTATATCAAGGGGCAATACCCGCCCGCGCTCGAAACTTCCAAGCAATTGGCCCAACTGATCGCTTCACACGAATTTTATGGACTGGATGATCGCGAGATTAATGACCTAGAAGCACGCATCGATGCGGTCACGCCGGCCATCGCGTTGCAGGCCATTCAGAAGCACTTCCCGACGGACAACCTAATCTTCACCTTGATCGGAAAAAGTTCCGAAATCGCACCTGCTGTGCGCAAGTATGCGGATAAACAAGATTTGCGTTTACTGACGGCTCCAGGTTTTTGGCCGCCGCCGGCGGAAAAATAAATTCTCACGATTCTTTGCGGAGGATACATGCGTTTGAAATTTCTAACGTTGGCCCTGGCAATGGCGGCCGGTGCGTTTGGCGCCGCTGCGGCTGAAGAAGCACCTCTCCTGGTGCAATCGCCAACGCTAAGCAAGACGACCGTCGTGTTCGCATACGGTGGCTACCTGTGGAGCGTTCCCCGCGATGGTGGTAGCGCTCGCCAGCTAACCACCGGCGGTCACGAGGCCGGGCCGGAATTTTCCCCCGACGGCAAGTGGCTCGCATTCACCGGCCAGTACGACGGCAACATCGACGCTTTCGTTATGCCCGCGGAAGGCGGGGAGCCCCGGAGGCTGACCTGGCATCCGGGCGCGGACGTCGTGGTGGGCTGGACGCCCGACGGCAAGAAAATCTTGTTTCGCTCGGCGCGCACGGCCTACGCGGATTTCGATCGCTTGTACACCATTTCCGTGGAAGGCGGCGTGCCCGATGTATTACCGATGTGGCGCGGCGAACAGGGTTCCTATTCCGCGGATGCCTCACGTTTCGCATACGTTCCCAATGCCAAGTGGCAGGAAGCATGGAAGCGCTATCGCGGAGGGCAGACCTCACCCATTTATATCGTCAAGTTGAGCGATCTCTCACTCGAAAAATTGCCGCGCGACAATTCGAACGATTTTAGTCCCGTGTGGATGGGCGACACGGTCTATTTTCTATCCGACCGCAACGGTCCAGTAACGCTTTTCGCCTACGACACCAAAGCCAAAACTGCGAAGCAAATTCTCGAAAACAAGGGCTTGGATTTCAAAACTCTTTCCGCCGGTCCCGATGCACTCGTTTACGAACAGTTCGGTGGCATCTACCTATTCGATCCTCAAAATGGCCAATCCAAACAGGTGCATATCCAGATCGCCGGAGACTTACCGGCTACTCGTCCACATTTCGAAAAAGTGGCGGACAAAATCCAGAACGCTGCGATCTCGCCCAGCGGTGCGCGCGCCTTGTTTGAAGCGCGTGGCGAAATTTTCTCGGTGCCCGCTGAGAAGGGCAACACGCGAAATTTGACTCGCACACCGGCCGTTGCTGAACGCGATCCTTCCTGGTCTCCCGATGGCAAATGGATCGCCTTTTTTTCCGACGAATCCGGCGAATATGCTTTGCACCTCGTGGATCAATCGGGTTTGGGTGTGGTCAAGAAAATCGATCTGGGGAAACCGGGTTCCTATTTCTACAGCCCTATCTGGTCGCCTGATAGCAAGAGAATTGCGTTCACCGATAAGCGGCTGAATCTGTGGTACGTCGAGATAGAAAAACCTACACCCGTTAAGGTCGATACCGACTTATACGACGCCTGGGGCGTGCTGATGACCCCGGGCTGGTCGCCCGACAGCAAGTGGCTTACGTTTACGAAGTTTTTGCCCAATCACTACCGCGCAGTTTTCGTGCATTCCCTCGAAACGGGAAAGAGTTCGCAGATCACTGACGGCTTGAGCGATGCGCGCTATCCCGTGTTCGACAAGGGCGGAAAGATTTTGTACTTCACGGCAAGCACCGACCTGGGGTTGGCGATTACCTGGCTGGATCTTTCGGGCTTTCAGCGACCTGTCTCGCGCAACGTGTATGCCGTGGTTCTAAAAAAGGATGATCCGAACCCCATCGAGCCGGAGAGCGATGACGAAAAGCTTGACGCCGCAAAATCCGACGATAAGTCCAAGGATGCGGACAAAAAAGACCAGAAAGAAAAAGACAAAAATAAAGATAAGGATAAAGACAGGAAAAAGAATGAAGGCGATAAGTCCAAGGACAGAGACGACGACAAGTCCAAAAGCGCTGATAAAAAAGAAGAGCCGGTGAAGGTGGTGATTGATCTCGACGGCATCGGCCAGCGTATCGTAGCGATGCCACTTAAGGCTGCCAACTACATTACGTTGGATACGGGCAAAGCCGGCATTTTGTTTCTCACGGAAATTCCCGATGTGCCCGCCATCAATGCTCCAACCTTTGGCACGGTGACCAGATTCGATCTCACCACGCGCAAGACCGATCCGTTTCTGAGCGGTGTCAGCGGATTTGGCGTTTCCGCGAATGGCGAAAAAGTTTTGTACCACCTGGGAGAAGGACCTACTTGGTTCATCGCCGCCAGCGGCGCCGCACCCAAGGCAGGAGAAGGCGCGGTGAAGCTCGATGAAATGGAAATCAAAGTCGATCCGCGCGCGGAATGGAACCAGATGTACCACGAAGTGTGGCGTATCGAGCGAGACTTTCTCTATGACCCCCACTTTCATGGGTTGGATCTGGCCGCCGCGGAGAAGAAATACGCCCCGTACCTCAAGGGTGCCGGCGGACGCGCTGACGTGAACCATCTATTCGCCGAAATGCTTGGTGAAATCACCATCGGCCACATGTTTATTTTCGGCGGTGACATTCCCAAGGCTCCGGACGTGAAGAGCGGATTGCTCGGCGCGGACTACCAAGTGGAAAGCGACCGGTATCGCTTCGCGAAAATCTTCAACGGCGAAAATTGGAATCCTGAGTTGCGCGCTCCGCTTACGCAGCCCGGAGTAAACGTAAAAGTTGGGGATTACCTGCTGGAAGTGAATGGCGCGGAGGTTCGACCGCCTGCCGACGTCTACAGCTACTTCGAAAATACCGCTGGTAAGCAAATCCGCATCAAGGTGGGACCGCACCCCGATGGCAAAGACGCCCGCGATGTCACCGTGGTTCCGGTCGCGGACGAAGCTCCGCTGCGCACCCGCGCCTGGGAAGAAGACAACCGCCGCAAAGTGGATGAGCTGAGCGGTGGCAAAGTCGCTTACGTTCACGTGCCCGATACTGCCAATGGCGGCTTCCTGAATTTCAATCGCTTCTATTTCGCGCAAACCGACAAGCAGGCTGCGGTCATCGATGAACGCTACAACCATGGCGGCGCCATCGCCGATTACATCATCGATCTGCTACAGCGCCCCTTGCGCAGCTGCGCCGTCACGCGCGAAGGCGAGAAGTGGTGCTCTCCCTTGGCACAGATCTACGGACCGAAAACCATGATCATTAACGAGATGTCCGGCTCCGGCGGAGACGCCCTCCCTTGGATGTTTCGCCAGGACAAAATCGGCCCCCTGGTGGGAACGCGCACATGGGGAGGGCTCGTGGGCATCAGCGGTTACCCGACGCTGCTGGATGGCGGCGGCGTTACCGCTCCACGCGCGGCGATCTACGGTTTGAAGGGCGAATGGGAAGTGGAAAATCACGGTATCGCCCCGGACATCGAGGTGGAGAATGATCCCGTTTCGGTTGCCGCTGGACACGACGCGCAACTGGAGAAGGCCGTGCAAGTAACGCTGGAAGCGCTCAAAAAAAATCCTGTGGTGATTCCAGATCATCCGCCGTATCCGAACTATCACAAGAACTAGCGAGCGGCGAACGTAGAAGGCTTCGCCACCGATCCGTTTCGCGCCTTCTGAACATCAGGCGCGGCCGATGTGATATTTTTATGAACGCCTCTTCATGCCTGAACTTCCTGAAGTTGAAACCGTAGCTCGCGGTCTTCGCCTGACCGTTCTTAGTCGTCGCATTTTGTCCGTGACGCTGCGCAAGACCGATTTTATCGATGATCCTTCTCTGATTGAGCGCCACTTGCCTGGCCGCCGCATTGACTCCGTCGAACGCTACGGAAAATTTATGTTGCTGCGCTTATCTGCTGCGCAAGGCGAAGAAAATTCGTCAAACGGGGATGGAGCGCCCGCGGCTTTGCTTGTTCATCTGGGCATGACCGGACACATCGCCTCGACCCCCGCCGCAAAACTCTGGGAAAAACACACTCACGCAATTTTTGCGCTCGATGATGGCCGCGAGTTGCGTTACACCGACGCGCGCAGATTCGGGCGGCTGGCCTATCTATCGGCCACGGCGTTGCCGGAAGAATTACAGGGTTTTGGAGCCGATCCGACGGAAGTGACCGTGGAAGACTTTGCGACGCGTCTCCGTTCGCGAAATTCGCGCATCAAAGCCCTGCTGCTGGACCAAACGGTGTTACGCGGCGTGGGCAATATTTACGCGGACGAAAGCCTGTGGCGCGCCAAAATTCATCCCGCGAAAATAGCTGCCAGGCTAAGCAAACAACAGGCCAAAACGCTGCATCGAGCCCTTCAGCAAATTCTCCAGAAAGCGATCTTGCTGCGCGGCTCTTCGATTTCAAATTTTCTAGACTCGGACGGCGTGCCCGGTGAGTACCAACAGCACCATCGCGCCTACGGCCGCGAAGGCGAAAAGTGTTACCGCTGTGGAACCATCCTGCGCAGGGCCATCGTCGCGGGCCGCAGCAGCTTTTTCTGTCCAAAATGTCAGCCTTCTCCGCGCGGATTTGTTGCCCTTCCGCTGCCTCGCGAGCGGCCGCGACCAAAAACGCGAAAGCAGAGCTCAAAAAAACTCCTTCAACGAAAAAAACTAAATAACAGTGTGAATCGAAAACCGAAGAACCTTTTGGTCAAGGAGCATGGATGAACCTGCGGAGAAACCTCCCATTGGTGTTTGCAACGATCTTGTCGGCGGTGAGTTGTCGCATTTACGTGCGCGCCGCTGTCCCCGAGACTGACATCGCCGGTGCCGATGCGCAGATCCTTGCCGAAATTCGCGAACACAGTGAAGCCATGCAGAATTTGGAGCATCTGTCCGATGCCATCGGCCCGCGTCTGACTGGCTCAGCGCAACTGAAGCAGGCCAACGAATGGACCGCCGAGATGTTTCGGAAATACGGACTCACCAATGTGCATCTGGAGCCTTGGACCATCGCGCATTCTTGGACTCGCGGCGCCGCAAGCGCGCGCATCCTGAAACCAGCTGAGCATCCGCTGACTATTGCCGCGGCTGGCTGGTCACCCGGTACCCCAGGCGCAGTGCGCGGCCCCGTGGTTTATTTCGACGCCAAGAAGAAAGAAGACTTTGAAAAGTTTCGTGGAAAGCTAAAGGGCGCACTGATCATCTATCAGGAGCCCGCAAGTCTGTCGCCACCAAAGCCCGAGGATTCGCGCAGCGAAGTCGTACGAACCATGCAATCGCCTCCGCCAATGAAAGGCCAGCCCGCCGAACCCCAGCCATTCGCAGCGTTGCAGCAGGCGGCCAAAGAGCGTACGGAATTTTTCAAGCAAGAAGGAGTCGCCGCGGTGCTGCGCGATTCGAACAAGCCTCACGCCCTGCTCAACATGACCGGCATCGGCGGTGAGAAATTTGAAGTTGGAGCAGTTCCCACCGCGTTCATCACCGGCGAAGGTTACCGCATGATTTTTCGCATGTTGAAACATGGTCCCGTCGAAGTGGAAGTGAACATGACCAATTCGTTCAGCGATAAGCCGGTCGAGGTCTACAACACCGTCGCGGAACTCCGCGGCTCGGAGAAGCCCGACGAATTCGTCATGCTCGGCGCCCACTTGGATTCTTGGGATCTCGGCACCGGTTCGACCGACAACGGTACTG
>DATCOK010000333.1:0-6126 GCA_036564765.1 Candidatus Acidiferrum sp.
TCCTTCTTGTACGCCACGCCCAGAATCAATAGCTTCGAACCCTTCAGCGATTTTCTGTGATTGTTCAGCGCCGCCGCGATGGCATCCACCACGTGATACGGCATGGCGGTATTCACTTCGCCGGCCAGTTCGATGAAGCGGGTTGAGAAGTCGAACTCCCGCGCCTTCCACGAAAGATAGAACGGATCGACAGGGATACAATGCCCGCCCAGTCCCGGCCCGGGATAAAACGGCATGTACCCAAACGGCTTGGTCGCCGCAGCGTCGATCACTTCCCAGATGTCGATGTTCATGCGCAGGCTCAACATTTTCAATTCGTTCACCAGCGCGATGTTCACGCAGCGAAAAATATTCTCAAGCAACTTGGCCATTTCCGCCGCGCGCGTCGAGCTGACCGGCACGACCTTGGCTACCACCTGCGCATACAACGCCAGCGCCGCGCGCGTGCTCGGCGGATTGATTCCCCCTACTACTTTGGGAATCTGCGCCAGCCCGTATTGCTTGTTGCCGGGATCTTCGCGCTCCGGCGAAAACGCCAGATAAAAATCGCACGGCACATTTTCGTTCTGCGGCCCGGCGGCAATTGGAGTGCGCAAACCATTCTTCTCGAGAATCGGCAGCACCAGCTCTTCCGTCGTGCCCGGATAGGTGGTCGATTCCAGGACGACCAGCTGCCCCTTTTGCAGATTCGGCTGGATCGCCAGGGCGGTCTGCTCCACGTAGCTCAAATCCGGTTCGCGCCTCTCATCGAGCGGCGTGGGCACGCAAATGATAATTGCGTCGCACTCCTTCAGCTTTTCAAATTCCGTAGTCGCGCCAAAATGCTTGCTGTTTACGTACTGCTGAATCTTGGTCTGCTGGATGTGCTCGATGTACGACTTTCCGGCATTCAGCATGGATACCTTTTTGGGGTCGGTGTCGAAGCCCGTCACCTTGTGTCCAGCTTCGGCAAAGCGCAGCGCCAGCGGCAGCCCTACATAGCCGCAGCCAATGATTCCTACTTTAAGCTGGGCGCCTTTAAAAAATTCGGGTTTTCGGTCGATAGGCATGAATTCCTAATGCTCCTCATTCGGTGTGATTGCGTTATTCCGCGATGGCGGTTGCTGATGTACAGCCCCGGAAGGGTAGTGTGACCAGGACCTTCAAATCTTAACAGCTTCGCCCCGCACAAGAAGCATGTCGTGGCGAGTTGTTTACAGCTTGCTTACTGCCGATGGCGCAAGTCTTGCCAATAAGCGAAAATAAAATGGACGATAAAATGCCAAGCGTTCTCCAGTCATGATTGATCTTCACTGCCATATCCTGCCCGGCCTGGACGACGGCCCCAAAACCATGCAGGAATCGGTGGAAATGGCCAAAGCCGCGATTGCCGGCGGCACTACCCATTTGGTCGCCACTCCCCATTCCAACAGCCGCTATTTTTTCGACTATCCCAAAATCCGTTCGCTCTGCAAGGAGCTGCAAGCCGAAGTCGGCGACGGCCTGAAACTCGCCACCGGCTGCGATTTTCATTTGAATCCGGAAAACGTCGAAGCCTTGAAATCGCAAGCCCTGCGCTTCTGCATCAATCAAAAAGATTATCTGCTGGTGGAGTTCAACGAAATCGCCATTCCGCCGGCGATGGATCAAACCCTGCACGAAATGCAACTCGCCGGAATTCGTCCCATCATCACTCATCCGGAGCGCAACAAATTATTGCGCGTGAAACCCGAGCGCCTGGTGACCTGGATACAGCATGGCTGCTACGGCCAGGTCACCGCTGGTGCCTTGCTGGGCCGCTTCGGACAAAGCGCCCAGAAAGACGGTTTGAGCTGGATCCGAGCCGGATTGATTCACTTCGTCTGCAGCGACGCGCACAACATGACTTCCCGCTCGGTGCAGTTGCAGCCGGCCTACGATCTGGTCGAAAAGGAATTTGGTAAACAAAAGGCCGAGGCTCTCTTTGTCGATAATCCCGGCGCGGCGTTTGAAGGTCGGGATCTCCCGCACGTCCCCGAGTTGGAGGAAGAACCGGAACATCGCAAAAAGCGTTTTTTGTTTTTCTAGTACGAAGACAACTCGCAACCCCTCGCGCTAATGGCCAACCGGCAGCCCGCTCCACGCGTTCAGCAATCCTAAACATTCCCGCACCACATCCAGACTGTCGCGCGTGTTGTGCCACCAGCGCTCCGCATCGTAAGGATCCTGCGAGGCAGCCCGCACAATCGCCCGCCCTTGCCCGCCCGTGAGCAAGCGCCACAGCGTGCGGGTACGCCGCGTGTGCGGTTTGGTCGTCACGATGATCACCGTGTGCAGCGGCGCCGCGTCCAGCGCCGCCTTGATCACCACAATTTCATCGGAAGTATTTACGATCGGCGGTTCCAGCACGCGAATCGCCGCTGCAGGCACGCCCTCGTGTTGCAGAATCTTCGCGTTGTAATATTCCTCCCCGTAAAATTTCACGCCCAGATCCGCCAGATATTTTCCCGGCTCCGTTGAACGCGTCAGCCACACTTCCGGCGCGTAGCCCGCACGGTACAGTTTGGCGGCCTCCAGCGCGCGAATCGGCATGCGCCCGCTCAGCACCGCAATCGCCTGTGCGTGCTCCAGCGGATCTTCTGCCACCAGCCAGGTGCCCACATAAAAAAACCAGAAAATGACGATCAGGAGTAATAGGAAGCCGGTTATGCCCACTACGCCCGCAAAAATATCGCGCCGTCTTGGTTTGCGCGGCGCCTCACTGCCCGGCGCGGAATAGCTGCGAAAATTCATACTCTTGGTGCGCATGCTATCTCGTGCTGCGGAAGTGGTCAATCAATCCGCCGCCACGCTACACTGGCGACGGACAACTCGGAGGCTCAATGCGTGCCGTGGTCACTGGTGGAGCGGGATTCCTGGGTTCGCATCTCTGCGACCGGCTTATCGCCGAAGGCTGGGAGGTTCTCGCCTTCGACAATTTCATCACCGGCGCGGAACAAAACGTTCGCCACCTCGCCAACCATCCAAAATTTAGATTGGAAAAGAAAGACATCTGCGACCGCGACGCGCTAAATATCGACGGAGAAGTCAGCTACGTTTTGAACTTCGCTTCACCCGCCAGTCCGCCTGACTACCTCAAGCATCCCATCGCCACCATGGAGGTTGGCTCCATCGGCACGCAGAACGCCCTCGAACTGGCCCTCCGCAAAAACGCCAAATTTTTTATGGCCAGCACCAGCGAGTGTTACGGCGACCCGGAAATGTCTCCGCAAAAAGAAGAATACTGGGGTCACGTCAACTCCGTCGGCCCCCGCTCCGTCTACGATGAAGCCAAACGCTTCTCCGAAGCCCTCACCATGGCCTACCATCGCCACCACAAACTCGACACCCGTATCGTCCGAATTTTTAATACTTACGGCCCGCGTATGCGCCTCAACGACGGCCGCGCGCTCCCCAATTTCGTTTTCCAGGCTTTGAGCGGCCAGCCCCTCACCATGTACGGAGACGGCCGGCAAACTCGCAGCTTCTGCTACGTCGACGACTTGATCGAAGGAATTTTCCGCCTGATGATGCACGCCGGCGAGCATCTCCCCGTCAACATCGGCAATCCTCAGGAAATCACCATCCTCGAATTCGCCGAACGCATCCGCAAACACTTCGACAACGCCCCGCAGATTATTTTCAAGCCGCTTCCGCAAGACGACCCCAAGCGCCGCTGCCCGGACATCAGCAAAGCCAAGCGGCTGCTCCACTGGGAACCAAGAATTAGTCTTGAAGAAGGGCTGCAACTCACGCTTGCCTACTTCAAGCAGGTCTTTGCGCACTCCTCCTAGAATCCGCCGCGCCATTCCATTACTGTGTTAGCCCATGAAACATAAAAACTCTTCGCGCCCGATTCGCGATATTCCCGCAGTCGCTGTCCTGCTGTTTACCACAGCCTTCTTCGCCGTTGCCGCTTCCGCACAAACCGCCGCCGAATTTCGTGATGACTCCACCAAAAAGTCCAACATCCCTGCAACTTGGCCGCGCCAGCCCGTCCGCGGCGCTCACGCCATGGTCGCCACCGACGAATCTCTCGGTTCCCAAGCCGGCGTCGAAATTCTCAAACGCGGCGGCAACGCCATCGACGCCGCGGTCGCCGTGGCCTTCGCTCTCGCCGTCGTCGAACCTGCCGCGGGAAATCTAGGCGGCGGCGGTTTCATGCTGGTGCGCCTCGCCGATGGCAAAACCAATTTCTTCGACTATCGCGAAGTCGCTCCCGGCAAAGCCACTCGCGACATGTACATCCGCGACGGCAAGCTCATCCCCGACGCCAGCACTCTCGGCTATCGCTCCATCGCCGTTCCTGGCACCGTCGCCGGCCTCGAACTCGCGATCAAAACTCACGGTACCCTGAAGCTAGCCGACGTACTCGCTCCCGCCATCCGTCTCGCCAAGGATGGTTTCCTCGTCAGCGAAAAACTCGCAGCGCAGCTGAACGAAGAAAAATCCGGCCTGCAACAATTCGCCGTCAGCAAACGCATATTCCTGAACAACGGCCAGATGTACAAACCCGGCGACACCTTCAAGCAACCGGAACTCGCCGCCACTCTGGAGCGCATCGCCAAGCATGGCGCCGACGATTTCTATCACGGCGAAACCGCCCGTCTCCTCCTCGCCGACATGCAAGCCAACGGCGGCATTCTGTCCGCCGAAGACCTCGCCAACTACCGTCCAAAAATTCGCGAAGTCCTCCACGCTCATTACAAAATCGACGATCACCGCTGGGACGTGCTCACTTCGCCGCCTCCCAGTTCCGGCGGTGTCGCCGTCATCGAAGCCCTCAACATGCTCGAGACCACCGCGCTGAAAAATTGGGAAGATCCGCAGAGCGTCCACATGGTCGTCGAGGCCATGCGCCGCGTCTTCGCCGACCGCGCCGCCTATCTCGCCGATCCCGATTACTCCGACGTGCCCGTCGCCGGACTCACCGCCGAGTGCTACGCGAAGGAGCGAGCCGCTTCCATCGACAAGCAACGCGCCTCTTCCAGCCAGGAAATCAAAGCCGGCTCACCGCACGTCTGCGGCATCTCCGCGAGCAACACCGCGCCGTCCGACACCGTCGTCAGCCTCGGTGAAGGCCCGCACACCACACACTTCTCCGTGGTCGACGCCGCCGGCAACGCCGTCGCCAGCACTTATACCCTCAACGACAGTTACGGCTCGCACGCCACCAGCAGCACCGGTTTCCTCCTTAATGACGAAATGGACGATTTCACCACGCAGCCAGGCGTGCCCAACGCGCTCTTCGGCCTGATTCAATCCGACGCCAACGCCATCGCTCCCGGCCACCGCCCACTCAGTTCCATGACTCCGACCATCCTGCTGCGCGACGGCCAGCTCAGCTTCGTCACCGGCTCGCCTGGCGGCCCCACCATAATTTCCGCCACGCTGCTCACCGTGATCAACTGGATGCGCCTCGGCATGGACGCCCAAGCCGCCATCAACGCTCCGCGCTTCCACCATCAATGGCTGCCCGATGAAATTCTTCTCGAAAAAGAATTTTCGCCAGCATTCGAACAAGCCCTCAACGCCCGCGGCTACGCCACCAAACGCCGCGGCCACATCGGACTGGTCAACGCCGTCGCCATCGACCCCCAAACCAATGACCGCCTCGGCGCCGCCGATCCCCGCGACAATGGCTCCGCCCAAGGCTTCTAGACAGAAAAACAATCGCCGCCAGAGCAACGCCGCCCTTATCTCCCAAGCACCAATCCCGTTAACTCGCTCTACGCGCAATCACCCCTTCGGAATATAATCTTCCAGCGAACTCTATGCGCCGACTCCTCTCCTCCTATCCCTTCATCTCCCGCAAAGTCACTCCCGACCTTCTCGCGCAAATCGCCGCCGCGGGTTTTCAGGGCGTAGAACTCTTCTGTTCGCGCAGTCATTTCGACTACACCTCGCGCGTCGAAATCCAGGCCATGGCTCTAGCGCTCGACACTCATCATCTTTCGCTCGAATCGCTGCACGCCCCCAACAGCCGCGATTTAAGCGCCACCCGTGAAGGCGGCCTGCCGCTCTCCATTTGCGAAGTCGAGCGCGTCCGCCGTATCGAAGCCATGGACGAACTCAAGCGCGCCATCGACGTTGCCGAAGATCTCCCGTATTCCCGCATGGTTCTGCACA
>DATCOK010000334.1:0-8017 GCA_036564765.1 Candidatus Acidiferrum sp.
ATTCTGCGCCCGCACGGCGGACCGGTGTGGGCCTACTACGCGGAGTTTGCGCACTTGGCGCAGCTTCTCGCCGCCAACGGCTATGCCGTGCTCTTTCCCAATCCCCGCGGCTCGACGGGCTATGGACAAAAACACGCACAAGCCATTTTCGCCGACTGGGGCAACAAGGATTTTCAAGACGACATGGCCATGGTCGACTACGCCATCGAGCAGGGGATTGCCGACCCGGAAAAGCTCGGCGTCGGCGGCTGGTCCTACGGCGGTATTTCCACGAACTTTATCATCACGCAGACCACGCGCTTCAAGGCCGCCATCTCCGGCGCCGGCGAATTCTTGTACATGACCAACTACGGCCACGACCATTACCAGCGAGATTGGGAGACTGAACTGGGTAAACCGTGGGAGAAGAAGGAGCTATACGAAAAGCTCTCGCCGTTCTATCGCGTCACGAACATTACGACACCGACGCTCATCATGGGAGGCAACATCGACTGGAACGTGCCCATCATCAACGGTGAACAGATGTACCAGTCGCTAAAAAGCCTGGGCCGCACCACTGAACTGGTGGTGTACCCGGACGAGTACCACGAATTCTCGACCCCGTCCCATATAAAGGACCGGCTGGAGCGCTATCTCGCCTGGTACAACCACTACGTGAAAGGCGATTCCGCTCCAGCGAGGCCGCCGGAGCCGGCGGTCAAGTAACCGCCCGAACTTTCTATGGCCAGGTCAGCGGATCGCCAGTCCGATGCTGTTCTATCTGGTACTTCAAGAATTTGTGGATCGCCACTAGCGCGTGGGTGTCGGACGTCCGAATCACCACTTGCCCGCCCTCCGGCGTCTCCACGAACGAATAGCTGATTTTGTCTTTGAGTTCCTTCATCTCCGCCGCGCCGGGCGGCGTCTCGTCGTGTACGAACATGGGAATGTCGAAATCGCCGCTTCCGAAGGCGTGAGCTATGTGCATCAGATGATGCCGGATACTTTCGCGGCTAGCCGCGTCCTTCGTGTCTTTGGCCTGCACCTGAATGATGCCGCCGTCGGCCCGGAGGAGAAAGTGATGCGCGGCGGTGATCTGCGAGAAGCCCATGCCTGCCTGGCCGCGCGCGTTCATATCCTCCTGCTCGTGATGCTGGTGCGGCGCCGCGGTCATCGCAGGACACAAACTCATGTCATGAACGGGTGCGACGTTGTTATCGGCCGTGGTATCGGCCTTGGCCTGCCCGAAGGATGGTGTGCCTTGCGCCAGAATGCCTATCGCTAATCCAGCCAGGATCATCGTCTTCATTTGCGATTCCCTCATTTCCTTTGACGTACACGAGGATAAAATGCTGCAAGCCACGTTAGCGGATGGTCATGTCCAAATCTGATTCGTTGCTTGCTTGTAGCCCACCGCGCTATTCTCCTTCACTTCGTGGAGGATTGAATGCGCAAAGCGCGGATCGCATCGGTCGTAGCCGTGTGCGGGTTAGTCGGCATGGCGGGAACTCTGCCGCGGACGTTGGCGGGCAGCAGCGAACGCCAGCAGGATGGTTCACCCACTTCCCCGGGTAACGATTTTTTCCGTGAGATGCGTTGGCGCTGCATCGGTCCGTTCCGCGGCGGACGCACCGTGGCGATCAGCGGCGTGCCGCACGAGCCCAACGTGTTTTACATGGCCGCGGTGAACGGCGGGGTGTGGAAGACCACCGACTTCGGCAACACCTGGTTCCCTATTTTTGACGATCAGCCGACTGGGTCCGTGGGTGCGCTGGCCGTCTCCGAATCTGATCCCAACGTGATTTACGTGGGCAGCGGTGAAGGTTTGCAGCGGCCGGATCTCTCTACCGGCGACGGCATCTACAAGTCTACGAACGCCGGCAAAACCTGGACACACCTCGCTTTGCGGGATGCCCAGCAGATCGCCGCCATCGTGATCGACCCGCAGGATTCGAACCGCCTGTTCGTGGCGGCCATGGGCCACCCCTATGGACCAAACCCCGAACGTGGCGTTTTTCGCTCCACCGACGGCGGCCAAACCTTTCAAAAAGTTTTGTATAAAGACGAAAACATTGGAGCAGCGGACTTGGCCATCGACCCTTCCAATTCGCACATCATGTACGCCGTCCTGTGGGCTGCGCGCGTGGCCCCGTGGGAAATTCGCAGCGGCGAATCCTTTATTAAGGAAGGCAGCGGGCTGTTCAAGTCGACCGACGGTGGCGACACCTGGCGCCCGTTGAGCGCAGGACTCCCAAGCCCTGGCGACGGCATTGGCCGCATGGGCGTCGCCGTTTCCGTAAGTCAACCGAATCGCCTCTATCTCACGGTTGAAGCTCAGAAAAATGCCGGTATCTATCGCTCCGATGACACCGGCGAATCCTGGGCGCTGGTCAATTCCGACCGACGCATCGGAGGACGCGGGCCCGGCGCGATGGGTATCGCAGTAGCTCCCGATAATTCCGAAACGATTTATGTGGCCAATACTTCTTCGTGGAGATCCACGGATGGCGGCAAAACATTTGTCGGCTTTAAGGGCGCGCCCGGCGGCGATGACTACCAACGTTGGTGGATCAGCAAAGAAAATCCGCAAATCATCGCCCTGACCGCCGACCAGGGCGCGAGCATCAGCGTCAACGGGGGCGATAGCTGGAGTAATTGGTACAACCAGCCAACTGCGCAGTTTTATCACGTGACCACTGATAATTGGTTTCCGTACTGGGTTTACGGTGCACAACAGGAGAGCGGCTCCGCTGGCACCATGAGCCGCAGCGACTACGGAGAGATCACCTTTCGCGAATGGCACTCCGTCGGGGTCTTCGAATACGGTTACATCGCGGTCGATCCGCTCGACGCTAACATTCTCTACGGCGCGCGTCTGACGCGCACCAATCAAGCTCTCGGAGAAGTCGCGGACATTGCTCCCGAGCCTGTCCATCGCGGCGAATACCGCTACGACCGCACCCTGCCCGTCGTTTTCTCGCCGCTGAATCATCGCGAGCTTTTCTTCGCCGCAAACGTTTTGTTCAAGACCCTCGATGCCGGAAAAAGCTGGCTGGTGATTAGTCCCGATTTGTCGCGCGAGTCTTACGCCACGCCACCGAATCTCGGTGTCTTCGCCGCCTCCGATCCGGAAAAAGGGAAGCATCGCGGCGTCATCTATGCCGTAGCTCCCTCATTCAAAGAGCCAAATACTATTTGGGCCGGCACCGACGACGGTTTGATCCACATCACCCGCGACGCCGGCAAAACCTGGCAGAACATCACCCCGCCACAACTCACACCCTGGAGCAAAGTCTCCATCATCGAGGCCAGCCATTACGACGCGGCCACGGCCTACGCGGCGATCAACTCATTTCGCCTGGATGATTTACACCCGCACATCTACCGCACGCGCGACTTCGGGAAAACCTGGCAAGACATCAACAGGGGACTCCCCCCCAACGCACCCACCAATGTCGTCCGTGAAGATCCGTCGCGAAAGGGCCTGCTCTTCGCCGGCAGCGAAACTTCCGTCTACGTTTCCTTCAACGACGGCGACGACTGGCAACCGCTGCAGCTGAATCTCCCGCACACTTCCATGCGCGATTTGGCCATTCATGGAGACGACCTCATCGTCGGGACCCACGGGCGCTCCTTCTGGATCCTCGACGACATCACCCCGCTGCGGCAATGGAATCCGGAAGTGGACGAAGCCGCGCACCTCTTCGCGCCGCAAACCGCCGTGCGTATCCGCTGGAATCGCAACACCGATACTCCCTTGCCTCCGGAAATTCCCGCCGGCCAGAATCCGCCGGATGGCGCCATCATGAATTACAGCCTGCCGGCCGCATCCTCCGGTGACGCGAGGCTGGAAATTTTCGACGCGCAAAACCGTCTGGTGCGCGCCTACTCCAGTACGGACAAACCCAAGTCTATGGAAAAAATCGCGGCTGAAAATCCCATCCCTATGTATTGGGTTCGTCCGCAACAGATCCTCTCCGCGCAATCGGGGTTTCACCGTTTTGTTTGGGATTTGCACTATGCGCCGCCGGATTCGCTTAATCACGAATTTCCCATTTCGGCTATCTACCGCAATACACCGGAGCTTCCTTTGGGAGCCATCGCGTTACCTGGGCGCTACACCGTGAAGCTCACCGTCGACGGCACAACGATTACGCAGCCACTCACGGTGCAAATGGATCCGCGGATCAAATCGACAGCAGCGGAACTACGGGAACAGTTCGCTATGGAAACAGGCGCGGTGCGCGGGATGAACGAGAGCTACAAATTACTTGTCCAGGTGCGGTCCGTGCGCGAGCAGTTGGCGGAAGCGGGGAAGAAGGCCACGCCCGGCGCGCTGGCCGACTCCATCGCTGCGGCCGACAAGAAAATCGCCGCGCTGGAAGGCGCCACACAAAGTGCCTTCTACGGCGTGCCCGCTAGCGGCAAACAACCCGAGAATTTCTCCAGCCTGAACCAGCACTTCGGTGCTTTGCTCGCGGTAGCCGATAGCTCCGACTCAACGCCAACCTCTCAAGCGCAAGCCGTCTATAAAGAGTTACGAAATTCCTTACAGGATCTCGAACGGCAGTGGTCGTCAATTCGGAATCAGGACTTGGCGGAAATTAACAAATCCCTAGCGCAGGACAAGCAGCCCACCATCGAAACGGACAGGCCTCTGTCCACTCCACTGGCCTCCGACAGCGAAGGCAACGACGAACCGTAAGACAATCGGAAACCCGGCCGGCGCTCTTAGCGCCGAAAGAAATTACTTCGTAGCGCCGCTCGTTTCCAATTTGTCCAGCGCCGCGAGAACCTCTTCGCTGTGCTTTTCTGGCTTTACGTCGGTATAGACCTTCTGTACCACTCCGTTGGGATCGATCAAAAAGGTATGCCGCGCGGAGAGTTTGGTCACGCCCAAATTCATCACCGAGTCGTACGTTTTGGAAACCGTGCTGTCGGTGTCGGCTAAGAGTTTGAAACTCAGCCCTTCCTTGGTACAGAACTTCTGATGCGAGTCCGGGTCCTGCATGCTGACCCCGATGATCACGGCGTTCTTGGCGTCGTACTTCGCTTGGTCGCGTTGGAAATTATGCGCTTCCACCGTGCAGCCGCTGGTGAAATCCTTGGGGTAGAAATAGAGCACCACCCATTTGCCTTTGTAGTCGTGCAGGCTGACCGGTTTATTCTCCTGGGAGTGCAGCGTGAAGTCCGGCGCCGCAGTTCCTACCGCGGGTGCCTTGTCGCCTGCGTGCGCCACGTTATATCGCACGGCAAAGCCAGCCAACAGCACAGCGACTCCTAAGCCCATCGCGACGGCGATCATACGCCGCGTTCCTGGGGATGTTTTTCCCATGATGCAATCCTCCTGAGCATACCGAAGGTATTATGCTCTCAACGCCTCCACTACGGCGAATGTCTCCGCCGCCTACTTTGGTTGGATAAAAATTCCGAATCCCAAGCGCACCTGAATCGTGTTGATTCCTGGATTCGGCCGCGACAAACCGGCGTTGGAAATGTGCATGAATCGAATTTCCGCGCTGAGATTGTGTCTGCTGCGCAAGAAATGCGCCCCCAACGCCCCGCTGGTCGTGAAATTCACACGCGAGGTGTCCGGCGGTGTTTTGATATTGGTGAAAAGCGTGCCGCCGCCAATCTCGGCGTAGGGAACTACCCGGCCGCTGGACGAAAAATTCCATTTGAGCGCCAAGGGATTCAAACCGAAGCCGTACGCCGCGCCATTCCTTTGCGTCACCACAAAAAGAGGGACGACATCGACGGCGTATTCGAATCTTCCACGCAAAAATCCCGGCCCGTGCGGGTCGGTCAAAATCCAACCGTAGCGCAATCCCAGATTGGCCACGCCGTCGCCCGACTGGCTGCCATTGATTCCGTGTCCGCCGCCAGCCCACACCTGCAGATCGTGGCCGCCTTGCTCCGGCCCTGCCTGAGCCCGCGCAGGCACTGCAATCAGAAACAAGGCCAGCATCGCTAACACTGCGGATGTGCTCGTCCAATAGTTCGTTCGAACGGTCATGAAGCCCTTCGTCGGGTTGGAAAGTCCAGCTAAGATACCAAATGTACGTGCGAATGCGAGTCGTTTTGAGGACTACGCGGTGGGCGGCTCCTACCGTTCTTCGAGTCCAGCACATCAATAACCCTGGCTGCAATCGCGATCGCGGTCCCATTGTGGTTCCCTCGTTGCGTTCGCATCTGAAATTTTAGAAGTTCGCTAAGGCGTGTGCGGATGGAAGCCAATGGTACATTTCGTGCTCACCAACCGCGTGGCGGTTCGTCGTACTTTCCAGGGAATTGCATCTTTCTGCTGCGGTTACTTTGTTGTAAGGTTTTACGCGGTTATCTTCCGGAGAACTCATGAAGAACTATGCTGCAAAGCGGGCTCGCACGCGCTCGCAACCGCTGGCTCTCGCACTTCTTGTAGTTGTTGGGCTGCTGCTGCCGGCGTTAGCGAGCGCCCAGACCGTCGACGAAGTGATCGCCAAGAATATCCAGGCGCATGGCGGGCTCGAAAAACTAAAAGCGGTCCAGAGCCTTCGCATCACTGGAAAGTTCAGCCAGGGAGCGTTCCGCGCCGGTTTTGTGCAGGAAAACAAGCGCCCCGGAAAAGTCCGGGAAGAAGCACTGATTCAAGGGCTGGTGCAGATTCAAGCCTACGACGGCAAAACCGGCTGGCAGGTCTCGCCCTTTGGTGGCCGCCGGGATGCCGAACTGCTTTCGCAGGACGACCTCAAAGGCTTAACCGTGGACGCGGACATCGACGGCCCGCTGGTGGATTACAAAGAGAAGGGCCACAAAGCCGAACTCGTCGGCCATGATTCCGTGGAAGGCACCGACTGTTACAAGGTGAGGCTCGCGCTGAAAAATGGCGATGTGCGCTACTACTTCTTCGACGCCGACTCCTTTCTCGAAATCAAATTGGAAAATCAGAGCAACATCCGCGGTGCAGTGCAGTTCACCGAAAATTTCTACGGCGACTACGAACAGGTGAATGGCATTTTTTATCCCTTCGCATTCGAGAGTGGAGAGAAAGGCAGTTCCAATCGCGCCAAATTCACAGTAGAAAAAATCGAACAGAACATTCCGTTGGAAGACGCGTTGTTCTCCATGCCGGCCAGCAAAGCGGAACCAAAATCGGCAGCCGTCCAGCCCAAAGCTTCCAACAAGTAGTCGCTATTCCAGGTAGGAACCCAGTTTCGCGAATGCAAAGATTATTAATCGCTGCATCTGAGGACAAACCTTATATGTTTCAAGTACTTCGCTGCTTTTTGCTCTGCGCTTTTCTCGCGGCCGCTGCTCTCTCCCCCGCGCACCTTTCCGCGCAGGATGTGAAATACGATTCCGACGTCATCTCCGGTCTCGGCGCGCGCAATATCGGCTCCGCCACGATGAGCGGCCGCATCGCCGCGCTTACCGCCGTCAAGGAGAACGGGCGGCTTACCGTGTACGTCGGCGCGGCCAGCGGCGGCGTGTGGAAGTCCGTCAACGGCGGCACCACCTTCAAACCCATGTTCGACAAGCAGACCGCGCAATCCATCGGCGCCATCGCCGTCGATCCCAAATCGCCGAAGACCATTTGGGCCGGCACCGGCGAATCCTGGACCCGCAACAGCGTCTCCATTGGCGACGGCATCTACAAATCCACGGATGGGGGCGAAAACTGGACCAACATGGGTCTGAAAGAATCGGAACGCATTGCCAAGATTCTGATCGATCCCAGCGACAGCAATACCGTTTACGCCTGCGTGCCGGGAAAATTGTGGAGCGACAGCGAAGACCGCGGCCTCTACAAGACCACCGACGGCGGAGCGACCTGGAACAAAATTCTCAAAGGCTCAAATCTCTCGACCGGTTGCTCCATGGTCTCCATGAGTCCGGAAAATCCCAAAGTTCTTTTTGCCGGCATGTGGGACTTCCGCCGCAAAGGCTGGACCTTCCGCTCCGGCGGCGAGAATTCCACCGCGCCCAGCGGCAGCGGACTTTTCACCTCGACAGACGGTGGCGCCACGTGGACCGACCTCGACGAAAAAAGTGCGCAGGG
>DATCOK010000335.1:0-1742 GCA_036564765.1 Candidatus Acidiferrum sp.
GATCTACAGATCGCGGCGAGCACTGGACGCGCATTCCTGGGTTTAATTTCAAGTGGGGCCATCGCGTGACTCCGGATCCAGCGGACGCGGACAAGATTTTCATTACGACATTCGGCGGTGGCGTGTGGCACGGGGCGGTCACCGGCGAGGATCGCGTAGTGGATATTGCCACGCCGGAACTTCGGCCGGGGCGGTGATCAAGAAGAAGTACACGTCGCGATAAAACACTCTCGTCCTTGCAATTTGTCCCGAGAGCAGCAGAACGCAAATCGGCAATCAGGAAGAAAAAATAATTCATGGACAGTGGCGCCCCAGGGTCTCAAGCCGAGTGGCAATCTTCTCTGGCTAAAATTCAGGAAAAAGCGGCGGAGTTATTTGGCCGCAGTGAAGCGGAACAGAAAAGGCTTGGCTATTTTCATACGTTACGGGAGATTTGCCAGCAGCCGTGGACGTGGCGGCGCACTTGCGAGCGGATGATTGCATCTCGCGAGGGGTTGAGCGCGTTTGTAAAAGAGATTCGCAGCCTCACGTTGACGGGATCAGGCAGTTCGCAATACGCGGCGGAGTGCGTGCATGCGGCGCTGGTGGACGATCTGAAAGTGCGCATTGCTTCGGTGGGCGGCGGAGATTTGTTGACGTATGGCGGCAAAGTGTTGCCGCCCGACCGGCCGGGGGTGGTGATTTCGCTGGCGCGCTCGGGTGACAGCCCAGAGAGCCGCGGCGCCATGGAATTGTTATTGAACACGGAGCCGCAGATTCGACACGTGGTGATTACCTGCAACGAGCAGGGCAGCCTGACCAAGGCGTGGCGGGATCATTCGAAGGTGCACGTTATTACGCTGCCGCGCGAGACCAACGATCAGAGCCTGGTTATGACCAGCAGTTTTACGAATCTTCTGTTGGCGGCACGCTTCCTGGGGATGATGGAGCGCGTCGCAGAGTACGAGCGACTGTGCAACGGAATGGCGGAGATTGCGCGGGCGGTGATCGCAACGAATTTCGACGCGCTGGCAAAAGTCGCGGCGGCGAGCTTCGAGCGGGTGGTGTTTCTCGGTGCAGGAGCGAGATTAGGTGCGGCGCGGGAGGCGTCTCTCAAGATGCTGGAGATGACTGCCGGACGCGTGACGACCATGAGCGAAACGTATCTGGGGTTTCGTCACGGGCCGATGAGTTATGTTCAGGAGAAAACGCTGATTGTCGCGTTTCTGTCGTCGAACTCGATCTTACGGGCCTATGAAGTGGATTTGCTGCAGGAATTGGACCGCAAGAATCTGGGATTGGCGAAATTGATTGTCGGCGAGGGCATTCCGCAGCGGGTGTTGCGAAAAGGCGATCTGGCGGTGGAGTGTGCGGGGTTGGCGAAATTTGAGGACGAAGATGCGGCGACGATTGACGTGGTCGTGGCGCAATTGCTCGGATTATTCCGTTGTTTGGAAGGCGGGCTGCGTCCGGATTCGCCGTCAGAAGACGGCGTGATTCAGCGCGTGGTGGAAAGATTCCCATTGCACACGCCGTCCTGAAACTGTCTTTTGTCCAACACCGCCGCGGCGAGAAATAAAACGCGGAAGTCGATCGATAGGAGAACGACGGTTGACTAACAACGCCTACGCAATTCCTGGACGAAATTCACTATCCCTTAAAAACCTGTTGATGGGGATTTTGTTGCTGGCGATTCCTGCGATCGCGCGTGGGCAGGTGCGCGTGTGGCAAGGCACGTTGTCATTGCCGGTATACGAGGAAGG
>DATCOK010000336.1:0-2141 GCA_036564765.1 Candidatus Acidiferrum sp.
GAAATTGGCAGCCGGGCAGCGGGTATCGGGAAACCATGTGGCACTCGCAGTGGCTGAACCTTGCGGGGTTTCCGGGGGCAGTAGTGCCGATGGCGCTTTCGACTGAGGGATTGCCGCTCGGGGTGCAGGTTATCGGGCGGCCGAATGAGGAGGAATTGGTGTTAGCGGTCGCAGAAGTGCTGGAGACGGCGCGTGGGCGGTGGCAAGCGCCGCCAATTTCCTAGTTTCCTTCCAGCTATATTTTGTGTTTATGCGTGGTGTTGTCCGCAGTTACTGCTTGTTCCTCGCAAGAAATTGCATCAAGGAAAATTTACGGCTCAGGGTTAGGCGGCTGCTCTTGTTGCGTCAGTTCGGGGTTGGGCAGGCGGTCTTCTTCGCGGGCGGCGCGGTCTTTCGCGAGATTGGAGTTGAGAAGTTTCTGTGCGGCGGCGAGTTCGGCGCGGCCTTCTTCGTTACGGCCCAGGTGGACGAGAATCTGGCCGCGCATGAAATGCGCGCTCTGGCTTTCGGGCGCGAGTTTGACGGCGGGATCGGCGGTGAGCAAGGCCTCTTTGTACTTTTTCTGCTGCAAATAAAGTTTGGTGAGGCCGAGGAGCGCGGTGGCGCGATTTTTGTCGATGCGCAGAGCGTCGCGAAAAGCTTTTTCGGCGTCAGCGTCGCGCTGGGTGCGTTGATAGAGCAAACCGAGTTGCTCGTAGTTGTCGGGCAAGTCGGGTTCGATGGCGATGTCCTGGCGAAATTCGGATTCTGCGCGTTCATTGTCGCCGGCGCGCATATAGGCCATTCCAGAATTGAAATGGAGAAAAGGCACGCGGGGGTTGAGGGCGGAGGCCTGGTCGAGTTCGGAGATAGCTTTTTCGTTTTCTTCGCGGTTGAGGTAGGCCTTGGCGAGGATCAGATGGTATTCGGGCGTGTTGGACCCGATCTGCAGCATGCGCGCTAGAGTTTTCTCGTCCAGCTCATGCTGGGCGGAATTTTGCGCGGCGATGTCCAGCGCGTAGAGATACATGATGTCGGCGGATTGCTGATCCCAGAGCGGCTCGAGCGTGGCGACGGCGTCGGAGTAACGTTCGGTGAAAACCTGGCAGAGGCCGAGAAGATAGCGGGCCTGTTCGGAGCCGGGCTGCGCGGCGAGGACGGCGGAGAAAGGTTCGATGGCCGCGGCGTAGTTGGCGCGGCGAAATTGTACCAGGCCGATGTTCAACTGGATGCCGGACATTTGTGGTTCAAGCTTGCCCGCTTTCTGGAACAGCGCGAGGGCGCGGTCCCATTGCTTGCGGCGCATGGCGATGACGCCGAGGTTGGCGTAGGCGGAACCGGCTTTGGGATCGGCGGAGATCACGGTGCGAAAATTTTTCTCGGCTTGCGCGAGGTCGCCGCGGCGCAAGGCGTCTTCGCCTTGCGCGAAGACCGCGAGAAGATTATTGCGAGAACTTTCGGGGACGATCGAGGGACTCTTCCTGGAAGGTTGCTGGGCAGCAGGCGGATCCGGCGGCGAGCCTTTCCGTGCCGCCGACGCGCCGGGGCACGCAAGAAACAATGAAAACAGGCTCGCGAGAGCAAGTGGAAATGGCCATGAGAACTTCATATGTTGACAGTTTCCGGCACTGAATCGGGGATTTCAAGGAGCGATGGGGGAAAAGGATAGGGCAAGCAAGCTGCGCCGGTGTCACGATTTATGCACAGCCAGCGGAAGTTTGGAAACTTCATGCTTGACAGAGGCTGTATTAACTCGTTTTAATAGGCCCAATCGGTGCGCATGTCTTGGTCGAGCGGTGGGGCTGCTTCGAAATGATTTTTCCGTTGCGACCGAGAATTGCAGTGACCGCGGTAGCGCGGGCGATGTTGTGCCCTCCTGTAGCAAGTCCAATTCGAGATTTTCTGGAGGTATCGTGAAGGGACACCAGAATCCTTCGTATCTGAAGTTTATGTCGTTGCATAAGATCGCGATCACTACAGTATTGGCCATATTGGCGATGGTATTCATCGCGCCGGTGTCGCAAGCGCAGGACACCGGATATATCAGCGGGACGGTCACAGACAAATCGGGCGCGGCGGTGGTGAACGCGGAAGTGGTGATCACCAGCACGGGCGCGAACCTGACGCGCAACACGACGACCAACTCGGATGGAGCCTACGTG
>DATCOK010000337.1:0-2545 GCA_036564765.1 Candidatus Acidiferrum sp.
CATTCAGATTGCTACGGTTTGCATCATCCAATCGCACTTCGCCCGTTTCCGCCAGCAGCGGCGCATACGCCGCGTAATGAAACGACCGCAGCATGCCCGCCACGTCCTGCAGCGGCGAACGCTTCAGCCTCCGCTGCGACATCGGCCGCGCCGGTTCCCCCTCGAAATCGATAATAAAAAAATCCACCCCGGTGTACAGCACCTGCCCCAGATGAAAATCCCCGTGAATCCGCGTGCGCATCGCCCGTATGGGCTGCGCTAGCGCCGCATGAAACCGCGCCGTAATCTTCTCTTCCTCCGCCAGAATCAGCAGCGCCTGCGCCCTTAACTCCGGCCGCATGCTCTCGCCGCTCTTGCGCAGCTGATAAAACGTACGCCGCGTCAATTCGAACAGCGCCTGCTCAAAACCTTCCTGAAATTTTGCGTCGTAAGTCTCCGGCGCAAAATCCCCATGCTCTCCCGCAGGCGCAGCCGACAACGCCAGATGCAACTCCGCCGTCCGCCGCGCCAGCAGTGCCACCGATTCCAGAAAAGTTTCCATCGGCGCCCGTGCCGCATCCGGAATTGCCGCCATCCCCTCGCTTCCCGGAACAACTTCCCCCACTTCGTTGTAAAAATCCGACACGGCTCGCATCGTATATTTCCACGCATCGCCCTGATTCGGCACAAACGTCTGCAGAATCCCCTGCGTCATTCGCGTGCCCTGCGCCGTCCAGTACTCCAGCGACCCCAGTAGTTGCGGCGTGTGCGGGTACCCCGCCTTCTCCGTCAAAAACCTCGTCATCTCCAGGTCCGGATTCACGCCCTCTTCCAGCCTCCGGAAAAATTTCAGCATCAACCGCTCGCCATACGCGATCGAACTGTTGCTTTGTTCCGCCGCGATCGCCCGCGGTTGCAAACTGCCTGCCGCGCCGGTCTCCTGCAGCGTCAACGCACGCGTATTCGCCGCGCGCAACTCGCCGTTCTCGCCCGTAAAAATTAATCCGCGTTGGATCGCGTCCAGCAGGAAAGCTAGAAATTTTTCCTCTTTCAACGCATCCGCAAAAACAACCGACTCGTGACCCGCCCGCCCCGCAATTTTCAGAACCGCTGCGCCACCCTCAGCAACTTCCGGCGCATCCGGCTCCCGCGCCACCAGCGGCAACGCATACAAATCCGCCCCGCCGCCCTCATACTCCACGCACACCAGCGCCACCACCGCGTTCAACGCTTCGCGCTGCAGCGAAATGACGTCGGCCACCTGCGCGGCGCGAATCTCCCGCGCCTTCGCCCCAAACCAGCGCTGCCCCTTCAAATACGCGGGCAGCTGCGCAGACAACTCCGTTTTCAGATTGGCAACCATGTCTTTGCGAATGCCAGGCGTGGCCAAGTACATTCTCCGTTACAGCGGCTGCGGTTCCTCGTCGCGGTCCCGCGCCGGCTCGCCCAAGTGCCGCTCCAGCGCCCGTCGCGCCAGGTCTTTGCCGCCCAGACCAAACGCAATCGCCAGCCCCAGCATCGCAGCTCCAAACACGATGGAAAACGCCGCGATCACCGTTTGCCGCGCCAATCCCAGCTCTTCCATCGCCATGGAAATCGCCAGGATCCAGATCACAAAGCGGATCGACCAGCTCACGATGCGCCCCGAGCGATACCCCGCGTTCACCGAAGCCAGCAGCGCCGCCCGCGAAAGAAAATTCGCGATCACCAGCCCCAGAAACAGAATCAGCATGGCGATAAATATTTCCGGCAGGAATCGGAACAATCGCGAAATCTGTTCCTGCAACCCAGCCACGCCCAGCACGCTGACGCCGATCAAAATAAATCCGATCCAGGTGATCCAGAAAATCGACCGGCTCAACAACTCCGTCATCGACGGCAGGTCCGCCATGCGCAGAACCCGCGAAGCGCCCGCATCTTCCGACACCCGGTCCAGCTTGGTCAGCCGCAGCAGCGTCCGCAGAATCGAGCGAATCACGGACGCCACCACTAAGCCCACCAGGATGATCACCAGCATGACCACGAAGCGCGGCAAAAACTCCGCGATCATGTGCACCAGATTGTAGTAAGCCTGTTCCAAGCCCTGCACGATGGTGTCCTTCATGATTTCACCTCGACTCCTGCTTTCCATTTCTCCGTCAGGTACGGCTTCTGGCGTTCAAATTCCAGGCAAAGGTTTTCACTGTCGGCTTCCATGTCGGCCACCGAGGAACTAGCATGCTCTTCGAGAAACGAAAATATCTTTCCGCGATACAGCGGCACCAGCGCCTGCACCAGATGATCGCGATTGATCACCGAGTGGTGGTAGGAAGCCGCAAAGTCATACAAAATCTTCACCCACAAATCCGTCCCGAAGCGAAACGCCTGCGCATCCAGCGCCGCGATGGCGTGCAGATTCGCCCGCGTCTCCGGACTCAGGATCGACTGCAGAATCGGTTCCAGTTGCTTTACGCCGCTCTGAAACATTTCAAACATGCGCGCGCGATTCAACTCCAGCGGCTCCGTCGTTACCGCATGGTCCGGTCCAAACGTTGCCACCGCCTCCGATCCATTCCGCCCCATCCAC
>DATCOK010000338.1:0-3667 GCA_036564765.1 Candidatus Acidiferrum sp.
GGGCAGCCACATTTCGGTTTTGCCATTCTGAAAAGAGACCGGACCGTAATCAATGGAGAGATGGTCGCGAGTCAATTCCAGTTCACTCATGGGATCGCGCAAATCGGTGTCGATGTGCAGCACTTCGTAAGATGAGGCGGCGACCCATACGCGTCCCTTCAAGGGAATTTCCACCGTTTTTTTCTGCGTCTCCCATAGACGCAAGTACGAGCGTTGGCCGGCGCGTTGGCGAAAATGGATGACCCACGCGGCCTTGCCGCGCCACTGGCCCAACCCCTCGCATTGAAAGTCCAGCGCGCTGGCGAATCCGGGATGAAACACGTCGACGCCGAGACCGAGCAGTCCCACGGTGGCCAGCGAGGTCGGGAAGGAGTCGATGCCGGTTCCACCGTCGCGATTCTCCTTGAGAAAAATCTGGCCGCCCTTGTCATGATCGATGAACACCAGATACGAAAAATCGCGTGAGCGGCGATGGCCGGCGTTTCCGTTGCGGTCGACCTCTTCGTGGTCGATATGCTCGGAGGCCATGAACTTTTCGAAGTTGTCGAGTTGCTCCCTGGACGCCTGGGCGGTGCGCTTGACGATTTCTTCGGCGGAGCAAGGAACGTCGGCGGCCACGCCCGGCTGGCTACCGTCTACGTCGGGTGGCCCCCACGGGCGCAGCGGCCCAGAAGAGAGGTCCGCAGCGGCGTCTTCGGTTGAAGCCGTGGTGAAGGCAGAACTGGAGTGACTCCTGGCAGTTGTGGAAGCCGGCTTGTCGAGGTCTGCGATGCCAATCTTTGCGGCAGCTATGGTTGCGGCATCTTTGGGAAAATCATGCAGCGCCACTTCCAACTCATGTTTGGCGGTCTCGCGATTGCCTTCGCCGGCCAGGATGTAGCCCAGTAATACGTGGGCCATGGGAATTTTGTCGCCGCCAAGATCGATCGCACGTTGCGCGTGGGTTTTGGCTTTGGCGTATTCCTGTTGCTGCAAATAGGCCGCGCCCAGGGAGAACTGCGCGCGGTACGACAAGGTGTTGGCTTGGACCGCTCTCTCGAGAGTTCCGGCAGCTTCGGAATATTTTTTGTTGTGGAGTTGCAGTTCACCGAGCGCTAGCAGCGCATGCTCGTGCGTAGGATCGAAAGAGATAGCTTTTTCAAAGCGTGAGGCGGCGGCATCCGTATTGTTTTGCCGCGACTCCATCGTACCGAGCAGGTATTGCACATCGGGGTTTTGCGGGGCGCGCTCCGCGGCTTTGAGCAAATGTTTGCGCGCGTCGTCGGGGTGATTCTTGTGCAAGGCCTCGGTGCCCCGGTCCATCTCTTTTAGAACATCGAGAGAAACAGCGGGCCGCTTGCGCGACGTATCGGTTTCGGAGGCGGAGTGCAGGTAGATGTACACGTACTGATTGCGAGAGGCCACGGAGTCGACGACCACGGTTCTTTCTTTGGCGGTCTTGTAACCTGAAGCGCTCACTTCAACGAAGCAGTCACCCGCGGGAATGTTGGAAAACTGCGCCAGGGCGGTGTCTTTGGTAGGTCCGCTGAGGGTGACGTTCTTGAGCGGACAGGTAAGTTTCACCGTGGCGCTTTCAGTGACCGGCAGGCCGTTAGGCTCGCGAATGCTGACATACAGATTGGCGGCCGAGGCTTGGTTTACGGAGTCGCCAGGCCGCGCGCCGATGGCTCCCAAGACAGCTGGCATTTGATCGGCTTGGCCGGCGGCAGCGGCTGCAGGGAGGAAAAAAGCGCCCGCAGTTAGACAAAGCCGGAGACCGAAAGAAAGTTGGCGCACATCAAACATGGGTGGTCGCGAGTTAGAAGCGTGCTGCCCCCTTTTGGTTTCAGAGGCAGCCCAGCCAATTTAACCCGGAGTCCCTAGGATATCGCGGCGCTGCGCCTCGCGCTAGTAGCTGTTATGGACGTGCAGAAAGGTTTATTCCGGAGCAGGCCAGCAGGACTAAGCCACACCGCGGAGCTTGCCCGTTTTTAGCCCGTATCTTGCATTTACCTTGGCGCGGGAATATACTCTATTTTCGCTCTGAAGCTGGTCGCACCAATGGGTGGGCGCAAGCCCACTTTTTTGTTGCTCGCGGTTACAGCGCACGCTGGACCGGCATAGGCCGGGGAGTCTCCGTTTGGATCTGGAAAAAGTCCGCCAAGCTGCCGAGCGGGTGGCGCGCTCGGAAGGCTTGGAAATCGCCGACGTCGAATGGAAAGTTGGAAAACAGCGATTCCTCCGGGTGTATATTGACCGGCTTCCGGAGCCTTCGAGGGCAGCGGACACAACAGGGCCGGATGGTGCGGGCGATTCGGAGGCGGATGAGCAGGACAGGGCGCCAAGCAATCCGTACCCGAAAATTACCCACGGGGATTGCGAACGGGTCAGCCAGCAGTTGAGCGTGATTCTGGATGTGGAAGATTTAATCCCCGGCCCGGGATATGTGCTGGAAGTGAGTTCGCCGGGGATGGACCGAGCGCTCACGAAGGCTGCCGATTTTGAGCGCTTTCGCGGACGGCTGGCGAAAGTAGTGACCACCGAACTGGTGGAGAACGCGAAGTTTTTTGAAGGCCGGCTGGCGGGTTTGGCGGAAGGCCGGGTGCGTATGGAACTGCAAGGTAAGCACGCGAAAATGGTTGAGATACCGCTCGAAACCATCCGCAAGGCGAACCTGGTCGTCGAATTCTAAGACGGCAAATAATCGAAACACAGGCGCGAGGAAATTTCGCGCCGCAAGGATATCAGGGACGAGGAAATGGCGAATCTGCTCTACCAACAGATTGAAATGCTCAGTCGCGAAAAGCACATTGAGCCGGAAGTTGTGGTGTCGGCGATCGAAGACGCCATGGTGGTGGCGGCGCGCAAGTATTACAAGACGGAGGAGGATCTGCGCGCCAAGTTCAACCAGGAAACCGGGCAGGTGGATGTTTTTTCCGTGCACGTGGTCGTGGAAGAGGTCACCGACGCGAGCAAGGAAGTGAGCCTGGCGGAGGCCAAGAAAAAGAATCCGGAAGTGGAAGTGGGTTCGGAGATTGTAGCCGCCAAGCCCACGGACGTGCTGGGACGCATCGCGGCGCAAACCGCCAAGCAGGTGATTCTGCAGAAAGTGCGCGAAGCGGAACGCGACACGATTTTCAACGAGTATCACACCCGCGTGGGCGAACTGGTCACCGTGATCGTGAAGCGCGCGGAAGGACCGGACCTGATCGTGGACATGGGCCGCACCGAAGCGCGTTTGCCGAAGCGCGAGCAGTCCAAGCTGGAAACCTACAATATTGGCGAGCGTTTGCGCGTGGTGATCAAGATGGTGGACCGCGCGGCGAAAGGTCCGCAGGTAATTGTGTCGCGCGCGGACGCTTCGCTGGTGCAGCGCTTGTTTGAGATGGAAGTGCCGGAAATTTACGACGGCACGGTGCAGATTCGTTTTGCGGCGCGCGAAGCGGGCGAGCGCACCAAGGTAGCAGTGGCCAGCCGCGACAAGGATGTGGATCCGGTTGGCGCATGCGTGGGCATGAAGGGCATGCGCGTACAGTCCATCATCCGCGAATTGCGCGGCGAGAAGATCGACATAATCGAGTACTCCGAAGATTCGGTGTCGTTTGCGACGCATGCGCTGAGCCCGGCCAAGGTGAGCCGGATCATGGTGATCGATCCCGCGGAAAAGCACATGGAAGTGATTGTGGAC
>DATCOK010000339.1:0-3070 GCA_036564765.1 Candidatus Acidiferrum sp.
AGCCTATGGCATCGGGTCGGGCCCAAGAGCGGAAACCTGGCACTGGGAGCAAACAACTTCAGTTCGGTTTTTGATCGAAAATCCCTCGGTCACCGCTACTACCCGAGCCTTGCGATCGTCGAGCTTAATATCCGCCAGTCCTTCACGGAAGCAGATCGGACATCTGAGTTTCGACTCACGGATCATGTTTCTAATATATGCGTTTTCAATATGCGCCGTTCATTCGGGCCGACTGGCGGGACCTGCGATCAACCGATAGGTCGGAACCCATGCGGTGTTCCAGGTTTCGAGGGTCTCTCCACAAACTTCACACTGGAAACTGTCAATTTCTCGCGCCGTCGCCATGCTTTCGGTGCGGCAATAGACCGCTCCGCATTTGCAGGATCGGTGGCCCGTTTCTGACATGCCCGGGTATGCCCCGGGATTCGGAACTTTTCCACTCGCCTTTGGTGTAAGAGCCGCGCTGGTTGCTGGCTCGGCGGCGCTCCGTGAACGGAAGGCAGCAGCGAAAAGCGCCGCTGGGTCGTTCCCAGCGGCGCAGAATCGATCAGACGGTCGCGGCCGATGATCACATCTGAATCGTCGTGATTGTCTAACGACCGCCGCGCCACCTCTCGCGCCCAACATTTGCCGACGGATGAGAGCCGCGAAGTCGTTCTATACGACTCGCTGAACCCGCATACGCCGCATCTTGCGGCGCCGCCACGACGCGACAGCGCAGCGCCTGTCCCACGTTGTACCACTCGATTTGCTGCAAAACTCCCATCTTACTACTGGACGTTGCGCCTCAAGCCGCTAGTTTTCTTTTTGTAGGACAGTTGCACTTTCAGTAGGACGCACCTCAAACCACATTCGAAATCGGATATCCGCATGCTGCGTCGTACGCCTGATCGCCCTGACAGGGACTTACGCAAAATCTCGCTCCTCGTGGCTTGCCTCGCCGTATCTTTTGGGAGTGCGGCGACTGCAGCGGATATGACGGCGCCTCTGCTGCCGCCACCAGCAACGGCGACGTACGATTGGTCGGGCTGCTACGCCGGTCTCAATGCGGGCGGAATATTCAGCGCCGAGCAATATTCTCTGGCGATGGCGGGCGGATTTCTGCTGAACAACAACCTGTTTTCAAATCCAGCCAACAATTCTCAGGTCGGTCACTCCTTCGCGTCGCATGCCTCGAGCTTCACGGGCGGAGGCCAAGTCGGCTGCAACAGGCAAATCGGTATATTGGTTTTTGGGTTCGAGGCGGACTTCGACCACGCAGGACAATCAAGCAGCACAGCCCACTTTGGTCCAGCCGGGCCAATCATCGGGGCCAACGATCCCGCTCGCAACCACGTATCTTCGCAGACCGATAGCGTGGGCCAGAATGGCGACTGGTACTCAACGGTGCGCGGGCGAATCGGACTGACTGCGACACCAACGCTGCTCCTGTACGCGACGGGAGGCCTGGCCGTCGCTCGCATCAGTTCCGCGGCGAACGTCACATTCGGCGCCGATCGGTTTTTTCTCAGCAACAATATGTTCGCCGGATCGCATTCGGAAACCCGCAACGGATGGACCGTCGGCGCGGGATCGGAGTGGGCTTTCCTGCCCAACTGGAGCCTGAGGGCCGAATACCTGTATCTGGATTTTGGCAGCTTCAGTTACGCATTGGCCTGCACGGCGCCTTCCTGCTCCGGCGCGCCCACCATCCCCTACGCCTGGTCTGCACACGTGAAGTCCGCGGATCATGTCTTTCGCGTTGGACTGAACTACACGTTCCATTGAGGAAACAACAATGTCCCGATTTGCATTGTTTGCCGCGGCTGCCCTCAATTTCGGATTTGCAGGGGCTACCCAGGCCGCCGATCTGCCGACCAAGGCGCCGCCCTATGAGGCGCCAGCTTTGGCGCCCGGCTGGACTGGTTTCTATGTCGGCGGCAATCTGGGTGAGCTGTGGACGACGCAAGACGCGGTGTGGAATCCGCTGCCATCGCCGGCCGCCTTTACTGTCCTCCCCGTGACGGGACGTTTGGATTCAAGCGGCTTTGTGGGCGGCATACAAGGCGGCTATAATTGGCAGCTTGCGCCGACTTGGGTTGTCGGTCTCGAGGGCGATTATTCCTGGACCGGAGCCGGCGCGAATATCCAGGGTGTTTGGAAATTCTTTCCCAGTGGGCAGCCGTCGTTCCCTACTACGCTATCCTCTCTGACCGACAATCTGGATTCGTTGGCGTCAGTGCGTGGCCGCATCGGATATCTCGTCACGCCGAATGCGCTGGCCTATGTCACGGGAGGCGCGGCCTGGGGACGCTTCGACTATAGCGCTTTCGCCCGCAATACCGCGAATAATTATCTTGCCAGCACTTCGTTTTCGAAGATCCAGAGCGGTTTTGTCGTCGGCGGCGGCCTGGAATGGGCGCTTACCCCAAACTGGCTGATAAGGGGTGAATACCTCTATTACGAGTTTGGCGGTTCGTCTGTGGTCGCTAGCGCGTCTCTCTTCCCTGATTTCCCATCCGGATTCGTTTGGCACAACACCGGTGTTCAGGAAGCGCGCCTCGGTCTGAGTTACAAATTCGACTGGCAGGTCCCGGCGGCCGGTCAGTATTGGGCGCACAACTAGAAATCAAAATCAAAGATGACACGACTCTGATGATGATCGCGTGAAGCAGGCAGCTTTCAGTCATGTTAAGCGTTGGAGAAATCTACAGATTGGAGTTTCCGGGAATTGCCGCGCGCGTGATCGAGCCGCCGGCCGGATATGCGCCTTCGAATTTTCCCTATCTCGTCGAAAGCCTGTTCCTGAGAAGCCGGTGGTATGTCAACGGGCGCGGCGAGCCCGTCTATCCTGATGCCCCGCGCCTGGTCGTTCCGCCGATCCCGGAGGCCGCCATTTACGAACGATGGGTCAGGGAGGGTCATCGCCATGAGAACTCCTGAAGTGCCGACGGCGCGAAAGCGTGTGCTGCTGGCAAGTGTTTCCATCATAGCGCTGGCGATTGGTTGCTCCGACGTTAGCGCCGCAGACCTTGCGGCCTTTCCGGCCAAGGCCCCCGCGGCGATTGTGAAGGACGAATGGAGCTGGTGG
>DATCOK010000340.1:0-15902 GCA_036564765.1 Candidatus Acidiferrum sp.
GGCTGATGCAAGACGGCCCACCCCGCCCGGGGGCCTGCCCGAGTTGCATCACCAGTGGTCCACCACAATTGTTATCCGTGAAGGTTCTGTGGATAATGAGCGCTGGTTTGACATGCCCGGTGACCGTCACCGAATAAATCCATTTCGCGGAGTGCAAAATCTCAGCCCAACGCCGTAAACCCCGACGCGCAAAATCCGCCCCTACGCAAGCCTTTCCGGAACTGAAGAAGGCGCGAACCGGCATTGCCGGATTCGATGAAATTACTTCGGGTGGAGTGCCTGCGGGACGCCCCACGATTGTCTGCGGCGGGCCGGGGTGCGGGAAGACCATGTTCGCGATGGAGTTTCTGGTGCGCGGGGCCACGGACTTCAACGAGCCCGGCGTGCTGATGACTTTCGAAGAAACCACCGATGAGATGAGCCGCAACGTGGAGTCGCTGGGCTTCGGGGTGAAGGCGCTGGTGGCCAAGAAAAAGTTGGCGCTGGACTACGTGCGGGTGGAGCCGAGTGAGATTCAGGAGACCGGCGAGTACGACCTGGAAGGTCTGTTTATCCGGCTGCAGCACGCCATTGACTCGGTGAAAGCCAAGCGGGTGGTGCTGGACACGCTGGAGGCGGTGTTCTCTGGTTTTTCGAACGCGGGCATGTTGCGCGCGGAAATCCGGCGATTGTTCCGGTGGCTGAAGGACCGGGGCATGACCACGGTGGTGACGGCGGAGCGGGGCGACGGCACATTGACGCGCTACGGGCTGGAAGAGTACGTGTCGGACTGCGTGATCGCGCTGGATCATCGGGTAAACGATCAGATATCCACGCGGCGGATGCGCGTCGTGAAGTACCGCGGATCATCGCACGGGACGGACGAGTATCCGTTTCTGATCGATAACAAGGGATTTTCGGTTTTGCCGCTGTCGGGATTGCGGCTGAACCATAAGGTTTCGAAAGAGCGCATTTCGTCCGGTGTTAAGGATCTGGACGCGATGCTGGAGGGCAAAGGGTTTTTCCGCGGCGCGTCGGTGCTGCTTTCGGGAACCTCCGGATCGGGCAAATCGACATTGGCAGCGCACTTCGCCAATGCTACGTGCGCGAGCGGGAAGCGGGCGCTGTACATTGCGTTCGAGGAGTCGGCTTCGCAGGTGACGCGCAATATGCGTTCCATCGGAATCAACTTGCAACAGCATATTGATAAAGGGTTGCTGACCTTTCGCGCGTGGCGTCCCACGCAACACGGGTTGGAGATGCATCTGCTGCGCATCCACGACCTGGTGGAGGAGTTCCGGCCGGAAGTGGTGATCATCGATCCGATCACCAACCTGGTGAGCGCGAACTTGCATGAAGTACACGCGATGCTGATGCGGCTACTGGATTTTCTGAAAGAGCGGCAAATCACCGCGATGTTCACGACGTTGACGGGCAGCCGCGACGCGGAAGAGCAGACCGAAGTAGGCATTTCTTCGCTCACGGACACGTGGATACTGTTGCGCGATTTGGAATTGAACGGTGAGCGTAACCGTTGTTTGTATGTGTTGAAGTCGCGCGGCATGGCGCATTCGAACCAGATTCGCGAGTTTGTGATGAGCAAGCGCGGGATTAATCTGCTGCCGGCGTATGTAGGGGCGGGGGTGGCGTACACCGGTTCAGCGCGACTGGCGCAAGAGGCGCGGGAAAAGGAGGAACTTTTGCGGCAGCAGCAGGAACTGGAAGACAAGCGCAAAGAGTTTTCCACCAGGCGCGGAATGCTGGAATCACAGATCGCGGCGTTGCGGTCGGAATTATCCGCAGGGCAGGCGGAGTTTTCGAGGTTGAGCGAGCAGCAGAAGGAGCGGCTGGAGCGTTTGGCACTCGACGAAGTGGCTATGGGCAGAAAACGAGGTGTCTCTGCAAACCAGAGCACAGATCGGAAGGGTCGGTAACGTGGCCAAGTCGTCGAAAGCGGGTGAAGCAAAAACAAGAACGGTATCGGCCGATGGCGCAGGAAAGCTGGAACTGCGGTTGTACGTGGCAGGCCAGACACCGAAGTCGCTGGTGGCGCTCAAGAATCTGAAGAAGATTTGCGATGAGCATTTGCAGGGGCGCTACCGCTTGCACGTGATCGACCTGATCAAGACGCCGCAACTGGCGCAGGACGACCAGATTCTGGCGATACCGACGCTGGTGCGCAACCTGCCGCAGCCCATCCGCAAAATTATCGGGGACTTGTCCGATACGCAAAAGGTCTTGGTGGGTCTCAACGTGCGACCCAACGGCGGTGGAGCGTGACGCGCAAAACGCAGGGCAAAGGACGGAGCAGCACGGCGAAAAAAGCGCGCACGCGTGAAGGGAAGAAGCACCGCTACGCTTTGCGGCTGTACGTTACCGGACAAACACCGCGTTCGCTGCGATCGGTCGAAAACCTGCGGACCCTGTGCGAAAAATATATTCCCGGGCAGTTCGACCTGGAAGTGGTGGATATTTACCAGCAGCCAGCCATGGCTGCCGAGGGGCAGATCATTGCGGCGCCGACCTTGATCAAGTCGATGCCGTTGCCGCTGCGTAGGCTGGTTGGAGATTTTTCGGATGCGGAACGGGTAATTCTGGGACTGGATCTCAAACAGATCGATGAATAAGGCGACGAAAAAACGGAAGAAGCCCGCGAAAGGCGCAGTGGAACTGAGTGAGCTGCGCTTGCGCGTTGAGGAGTTGGAAGAGACGCTGCGGGCCATCCGCATGGGCGAAGTCGATGCGGTGCTGGTAAGCGGGCCGGAAGGGGACCAGGTATTTACGCTGCAGGGCGCGGAGCATCCGTACCGGTTGATGGTGGAAACCATCGACGAAGGCGCGGCCACGCTGGCGGATGACGGGACGGTGTTGTACGCCAACCGCAGCTTCGCGGAGATTTTTGATGTGCCGCTGGAGAAGTTCATCGGGTCTTCACTGAACGACTGCGTGTCTGGCGAAGACCGCGAATTGTTGAGCGTGCTGGTGGCCGATGCCCTGCAAAACGTTGTGCGCGGGGAGATTCGGCTGGATACCCGCAAGCAGCGGCCGCGAACCATCCGGTTGACGTTGAGCCCGGTGCGCGAGCAGGGTGTGCATACGATTTGCGTAGTGGCCACCGAACTGACGGAATTGATCGAGACCAACGAAGCGCTGCGGGTCAGCGAAGTTTCCTTGCGGCAGCTGTCGGCGCGGCTTTTGAAATTGCAGGATGAAGAGCGGCGGCGCATCGCGCGGGACCTGCACGACACCACCGGGCAAAAAATTGCGGTGCTGTCCATGACGCTGGACCGGATGGCGAAGCTGATCGACTTGAAGAAGCCGGAAGTGAAGGACGCGCTGCTGGAATCGCGCGAGGTGGTGGGCCGCATTGGCGACGAGATTCGCACGCTTTCCTACCTGTTGCATCCGCCGTTGCTGGACGAATGTGGGCTGGCCTCCGCAGTGTTGTGGTACGTAGAAGGTTTCAAGAAGCGCAGCGGCATCGAACTAAAGGTCGCGATCGATGAAGACCTGGTGCGCTTGGGAAGTGACGCGGAAACGGCGCTGTTTCGCGTGCTGCAGGAAAGTCTCACCAACGTGCATCGCTATTCGGGGAGCGCCAGGGCGGAGATCCGCATCTTCCAGGCGGGCGATAGCATGCACCTGGAGATTGTGGACTACGGAAAAGGGATTCGCGCGGCGACGGATCGATCTTCCTTTGCGGGAACGCCGACCTTGGGCGTGGGCATTCCGGGGATGCGCGAACGGGTGCGGCAACTCGGCGGGCAACTGGAAGTGGATTTCAGGACGGACGGGACCCGGGTGCACGCTTCTTTGCCACTGCAGGCGTCTCGGGCGGGAATGGAAATTGCAGCGAACGAACCCGTTACGGAGAATTTGCAGGCTGACGCGGAGCGCGAGACGGAGGAGGGCGTGTTTCCGATTTCGCGGCGCGGCGAAACAGGAGAGGGTCACGAATCCACGCGCACCCAGAGAATCCTGATTGCCGACGATCATGAAGTAATGCGGCGCGGGGTACGCGGGCTGGTGGAAAGCCACGCGGAATGGTCGGTGTGCGGCGAGGCCATTGAAGGAGCCGAAGCGGTGCGCAAGGCGCGGGAGTTGAATCCGGACTTGCTGATCCTGGATATCAGCATGCCGGGCATGAGCGGGATTGAAGCGGCGCTGCAGATTTTGAAGCATGATCCGAATATGAAGATTCTTTTTTTTACCATGCATGATTCACCGCAAATCCTACGGGAGATTTCCAACACCGGAGCGCGCGGTTACGTGGCCAAAGCGCGGGCGGGCAATGATCTAGTGGATGCGGTGCGGGCGATTCTGGCCGGTGACAAATTTTTCCCGCGAGTGAGCGCAGTTTCGTAAGTGGTCTTCAAACGACGAGCAGGATTTTCTCCAACCTCTTGAAAGCACAAGCCCGTAGGTCGATTGCGGAAATTCCCCTACAGCCTTCGCCTGATTGCGTCAGGCGCGCGTGGGTCCAACCATGGATGTGGAGCTGCCCAGTCTTTTTGTAGAGGGCTCCCAATCCATACAACTCGAGGCACAAAATGAGTGACAAAAAATTGAACGGATTCCGCGTGGCCATTGTGGCCACCAACGGATTTGAAGAAGCGGAATTACTGGAGCCGCGTAAGGCGCTGGAAGAAGCGGGCGCGCGGACGACAGTGCTGGCTCCCAAGAGCGGCAAGATTCAAGGGATGAAGCATGACGAAAAATCGAATAGCGTGAACGTGGAGGCCACGCTGGACCACGCCAACGCCCATGATTTCGACGCGGTGCTCTTGCCGGGCGGCGCGTTGAACGCGGATGCATTACGGGTGGAAGCGGCGGCCCAGAAATTTGTGCAGGAGATGGATCGCGCGAAGAAGCCGATTGCGTTTATCTGCCACGCGCCGTGGTTGCTAGTGTCCGCGGGGCTGGCCAAGGGCCGCACGATGACCAGCTACCACACCATTCAGGACGATCTGCGTAACGCGGGAGCAAAGTGGGTAGATAGAGACGTGGTGCGCGACGGAAATTTCGTCAGCAGCCGCCAGCCCACGGATATTCCGGCGTTTAATCGCGAGATGATTGCGCTGTTCAGCGAGCCCAAGGCGCGGGCGCACGGCGCTTCGTAGTTTTTGCGTGTGCAGGTGTGCCCCCGGCCGTAGCAGGCCGGGGGCTTTTTGTTTTTGCGGTTGGTGCGGTCACGCGAATTTATCGTGGCGCGCCTTGTAACTGCTCTCCGCTATCGCATAAAATCCAATCTCTTCGCCGTAGCAGGTCATCTCGAAGGAGTTTCATGTCTCATCGTATCGCCGCAAAAATTACGGGTGTGGCGGGTTACGTTCCGCCGAAGGTGTTGAGCAACGCGGACCTGGAAAAGATGGTGGCCACGAATGACGAGTGGATCCGCACGCGCACGGGGATACGCGAGCGGCACATCGTGGAAAGAGGGACGCCGACGTCGAGCCTGGCGGTGGAAGCGGCAAAGCAGTTGTTGACGCAGACGAAGACCGATCCGGCGGAGATCGAGATGATCGTGCTGGCCACGGTGACGCCGGACATGATGTTTCCGGCGACGGCGTGCCTGGTGCAGGACCGCATCGGGGCCACCAATGCGTGGGGATTTGATCTGTCGGCGGCGTGCGCGGGCTTTGCATATGCGCTTACGGTGGGGGCGCAGTTTGCGGCCGGGGCGCACAAAAAGGTGCTGGTGATCGGCAGCGACACGATGAGCTCGATCATCGATTACAAAGATCGCGGGACGGCTATTTTATTTGGGGATGGCGCGGGAGCCGTGTTGTTGGAGCCGGCGGGCGAAAACGAGGGGATTCTGGATTTTTCGCATGACGTCGACGGGTCGGGCGGCAATTTCCTGTTTATGCCGGGCGGGGGCTCGCTGAATCCGACGACGCACGAGACGGTCGACAAGAACATGCACGTGGTGCATCAGGAAGGGTCGCAGGTTTTCAAGTACGCGGTGCGGCGGATGGCGGAGCTGGCGGTGGACCTGTTGAAGCGCAACGGGTACACGAGTGAGGATCTGGCGCTGGTGGTACCGCACCAGGCGAATTTGAGAATCATTCGCGCAATGCAGGAGCGATTGGGTGTGGATGATTCTAAGGTGATGGTGAATATCGACCGCTATGGGAACACTACGGCGGGGACGATTCCGTTGGGGCTGCGGGACGCGGTGGCACAGGGAAGGTTGCGTAAGGGGGATTTGGTGCTGTTGGTGGCGGTGGGAGCGGGGTATACGACCGGCGGAATTTTGATGCGATGGGCGTTTTAGGGGTGGTCGGGGAACTGCGCAGTTGACTAGGTCGAACGTGGGTAAGAGAGTTCCACCCTGCAAAACCTAGGGTGGGCAACAAAAACCTTCCTGTGTCTTACTTCGCGGAATCCCAGTTAGCAGGAGCGCAGGGAAGCGGCGGACTCCAGATTGCCCTGGAGGCGGAGGCCGATCTGGACGGCGGCGTAGCGGGCGCAGATGGTGCCTTCGCGTTCGCTCCACTGAGCTACGGCGGCGAGGTGAGAGCCGACCAGGGTATTCAGGGCTTGGGTCAGGGTGTAGTAGAAACGTACCAGGCTGAGGCTGCGGCTTTGGGGATTTAGGTCGGGGGTGAGCTGGTGCAGGCCGACGAACTGTGAGAAATCGGACGCCCGCAGCGGGCGGTTCTCGGCGGAGACCGCGGCCAGCACGGATTCAGATATGGGCTGCGACGCTACGCTAGAGAGCACGGCCCGCCAGTAATACATCGCAAACTGCGTAACTGCGACGGTCGAGATGGCGAAGAGCATGGCGGCGAACATCCTTTTTCCCTCACGCGTATTTTCGGGGAAGAGGGTGTCTAGGCCTATAGCACGGGAGTACCAGTTACGTAGAACTTCTTGTTAAGATATTAGAAATAATAGCCTTATGTAGTCATTGCGGGCAATGATGGGCGCTACTTGACTTGATAGGATCGCTAAATATCGGAGTATAGTTGGTCGGCTATTGGAGGTGGCTGTTTATGGGAATCGGCGCATTGCGTGGGGCGGTCGTAGTGGCGGGAGTTTTGGCGTTGGGGCTGGCGTTGCATGAGGCTGGTGGGCGGATTAGGGCGAATGTACAGGAAGCGGCAGCGGGCGGCGCGGCGGCTGGAAAGTCTGGGTACCACCTGCTCAAGAAGGTGAAACTGGGGGGCGAGGGCGGCTGGGATTACTTGAGCGTGGATGCCGTGAGCCGGAGGCTGTTCATCTCGCGCGGAACGCATGTGATGGTGGTGGACGCGGATTCGGGTGAGAAAGTAGGCGACATTCCGAATACGTCTGGCGTGCATGGAATTGCGCTGGTTGCGGAGATGAACAAGGGGTTCACGAGCAACGGGAAGAGCGGGACATCGACAGCATTCGATATGAAGACGTTGAAGGTCACTGGCGAAGCGAAAACGGATAAGGACCCGGACGCGATTATTTATGATCCTGTTTCGAAGCGAGTGTTTACGTTTAACGGGGATGCGGCCACGGCGACGGCCATTGATGCGGCGAGCGGGAAGGCGGTGGGCACGGTGGCGCTGGGCGGCGGGCCGGAATTTGCGGCGTCGGATGGCAAGGGGCACATTTTTGTGAACCTGGAAGACAAGAGCCAACTGGTGAAGTTCGATCCCGTGACGTTGAAGGTGGAGAATACCTGGCCGCTGGCGCCGTGTGAGTCGCCGTCGGGATTGGCGATTGATGCGGAGCACGAAATTCTGGTGGTGGGTTGCCACAATAAGATGATGGCGTTTGTGGACGGAGGTTCGGGGAAGGTGATCGGGACGGTGCCGATTGGGCAGGGCGTGGATGCCAATCGATTTGATCCGGAGACGGGATTTGCGTTTGCTTCGTGCGGAGACGGAACGGTGACGGTGGCGCATGAGGATTCGGCGGACAAGTTTTCGGTGGTGGATACGATTACGACGCAGCGCGGGGCCCGCACGATGGAATTGGACAAGTCGAATCACAATTTGTATCTGGTGAGCGCGGAGTTTGGGGCGACGCCGGCGGTTACGAAGGAAAATCCTCGCCCACGGCCGGCGATAGTGCCGGGGACGTTTACGCTTTTGATTTATGGGCGGTAGGGGGACAAGTACCGCTTACAAAACCTCAGAGCCTCCGGTTATGGATAAGAAAATCCCGCCCCACAAAATCCAGGGTGGGGTGACCAGATGGTTTTAGTCCTGCCAAATTGACCGTTGCGGGGCGGGGAGCGTTGGGGGAAAATTTGATGCGGTGGCGTTTTGCGGAGCGTTCAGCGATTTACTGAGTGTTCGCAGTGGTTCAAAGGTTGGCTATGACAGAGAAAATTGGCGAGTTGAATCCGCCGACGCGGTTGATGCTGACGCCGGGGCCTTCGTCGGTGGATCCGCGGGTTTATCGGGCGTTGGCTACACCTTTGGTGGGGCATCTCGATCCCTGGTTCAAGGGGTGTATGGACGAGACGCAGGTGTTGTTGCGGCAGATTTTTCAGACGGAGAACCGCTTGACAATGCCGCTTTCGGCGTCGGGATCGGGCGGGATTGAAGCGTCGGTTTTGAATACGCTGGAGGCGGGCGACGAAGGGATTGTGGCGGTCAACGGGCTTTTTTCCGATCGCATGTATGAGATTGCCCAGCGGGCGTCGGACAAAGTGATCAAGGTGGAAGCGCCGTACGGGAAGAGCGTGGATCCCGAAGATGTGCGGCGAGCGGGCAAAGGGAAAAAAATAAAGATTGTGGGATTGGCGCAGGGCGAGACGTCTTCGGGCGTGCTGACCAAGCTGGCGGATTTTCGCAAAGTGGCGGATGAATTAGGGGCGCTGCTGGTGGTGGACACCGTGGCGTCGTTGGCGGCCGTGCCGCTGCACGTGGACAAGGAGCGCGTGGATATTTGTTTCAGCGGGACGCAGAAGGCCATCAGCGCGCCGCCGGGCATGTCGCCGATTACGGTGAGCGCGCGGGGCGAAGAGGTGCTGCGGAACCGCAAGACGAAAGTGCAGAGCTGGTATTTCGATTTGACCACGGCGATGAATTATTGGGGCAAGGAGCGGCTGTATCATCACACCCCGCCGATCAGCCTGATTTATGGATTGCGCGAAGCGATGCGCATCGTGATGGAAGAAGGGTTGGAGGCGCGCTGGGAGCGGCATCGCGCGAATCAGTTGGCGTTGATTGCCGGGCTGGAAGCAATGGGGCTGGAGCTTTTGGTGAAGAATGAGCCGGAACGGTTGCCGACGGTGACGGCGGTGATGATTCCGAAGGGCATCGAGGACGCGGCGGTGCGCACGCGGCTGCTGGATGAGTTTAATATCGAGATTGCAGGCGGATTGGGTCCATTGAAGGGTAAAATCTGGCGCGTTGGATTGATGGGGCACTGCAGCCAGAAGCCCAACGTGTTGCTGTTTCTGGCGGCGCTGGAGAAGATTTTGCTGGAGATGGGGTTCCGCGTGGGAGCAGGCGCGGGAGTGGGCGCGGCCATCCGGAATTATTCGCAGGCGGAGTCGCGGCCTGCGGAAACGGCGCCAGCGGCCGCGGCTCGGTAACTGCTACGCGAGGCGCGCCGGTTGCAACCGGGCGCGAATAGCTTTGAGGAAGATTAGGTAATTCTGGAGAGCGTGTGACCACGACAACCCGTCCGGTACTGGCGAATGCAGGCGCGATGAAGGAGTTTGTGGGCGCCTTTGCGGTGACTTCGAAATTGACCGGGCAAGTGTATCAATGCCGGTTCTCATATTTGTGGAACGGCATTGCCACGCGGCACAGTGACACGATTGATACCAAATTTTTTGTGGACAGCGCGGTGGTGATGGTGGGGTTGGCGCATACGGCGTTCGTAGAATTCCGCGAGCGCAGCGGCCGGGATTTGACGGATCGCGAGGCCAGCTTCATCGCGGCGAATTATCTGAGCGAGCGGCTGGAAGAGGAAGATGTGCGCCCGGTGTATGACGTAACCCACGACGATGTGTTGCGATTGATTGAACTAACCGGCATCAAGTAATTCCCCCGAAAATGCGGCAGAATAGACGGCGATGAAAATAGTGCCGGCTACCACTACGACCACCAGCGAGCGGCTGACCACGGTGCTTTCCTACGGGGCGCTGTTGCTGCTGGGGTATGTGGTCTTTCTGATTTTTGAGCCGTTTCTCGTGCCGCTGACGTGGTCGGCGGTGCTGGCGATTTTTTTTCATCCGGTGCACGACCGGCTGGCGCAGCGCATGCGCCCGACGTGGGCAGCGCTGCTGAGCACCATCGGGGTGACCGTATTGCTGATCGTGCCGACTCTGGTGGTGCTGTCGTACACCGCGAAGCAGGCGATCGATGCCACCGCGCGATTTCAGACCGCGGTGATGAATCCGGAGCGGGAGTTGCCGGCGGAATTGGTGGCGCGGGTGAAGGCGCAGCTGCCGGAAGCGTGGCAGTCGGTGGATTTTTCGGAGCCGCTGCGGCAGGGCACGGAAAAGGTGGCGTCGTTTCTGGCGGGAAAATTTGGCGCGCTGGTGAAAAACCTGGTGAGCTTCGTAGTGGCGTTGTTCATCCTGGTATTTGGTTTATTTTTCATGTTCCGTGACGGACACGCGGTGGTGCGGGGGATCAAACATTTATTTCCGTTCGACCGTTCGATTCAGGAAGAGATGCTGGCGGAGTCGAAGGAGCTGATTTTCGCCAGCGTGGCGGTGGGCTTGCTGGTGGCGGGCATTCAGGGAGTGCTGGGTGGCATGGCTTTTGCGATTGCGGGCATTCACACGCCGATTTTTTGGGGCGTGGTAATCGCGTTTTTCTCGCTGGTGCCGGTGGTGGGCTCGGCAATGATCTGGCTGCCGACCGCGCTGTGGCTGGGATTCGGCGGGCACTGGGGCAAGGCGCTGACGATTGCGTTGATCTGCGGAGCTATCGCGGGGCTGGCGGATAATATCGTGCGGCCGCTGCTGTTGCGAAACCGCACGCAGCTGAATGAATTGCTGCTGTTTATCGGGGTGCTGGGCGGCATTTCGGTTTTTGGGTTGCTGGGGCTGGTGGTGGGCCCGGCGATTGTGGCGGCGGCGATGGGAGTGTTTCGGGTGCACATGATGCACCGCGAAGATCTGGCCGGAGTGCGAAGCAGCGAACTGGTTTTACCGCGCGTGGAAAGCTCGTAGCCGCGTGGCCGCGCGGCAAATCGAAATAGGGCGAGCGGCGCGACAGCGTATGTTAGAGTACCCCGCTCGATGACTTCCAAGAATACCGATCCAATGCAGAAAGCTCCGGCGCACGCGGAGTTGCCGGCCGCGAAGTTGCGGTGGCGCTGCGAATTGTCGCGCATTCCGTTCGAAACGACGGCGCAGGCGGAGCTGCGCGAAGGATTCATCGGGCAGGAGCGCGCGCTGCGGGCGCTGAAGATGGGCGTGGAACTTTCCGCGCCGGGCTACAACGTGTTTGTGTGCGGGCTGGCGGGGACCAGCCGCGGTGGAACGATTGCGCGGATGATCGAGGAGTTTCATCCGCGGACCAAAAAATCGCTGGACCGCTGTTATGTGAATAATTTCAAGATTGCCGACCGGCCTCGGCTGCTTTCTCTCTCGCGCGGGCAAGCCAATGCGTTTAAGAAAGACGTGCAGGCAGGGATTGATTTTCTGCGGCGGCGGATTCCGCAGGTGTTTGAAGGCGAACCGTTCCAGCGGCAAAAGGGAAGAATCGTCGAGCGCTTTACGGTGCGCGAGAAAGAGCTGATGGACGACTTCACGCGACGTATCGCGCGGGAGCAGTTCGCGCTGGGCCATATGCAGGTGGGCGCGGTGGCGCTGCCGGAAATTTTTCCGGTGCTCGAAGGGCAGATGGTGCCGATCGAAGATATTTCAAAGATGGTGCACGAGGGGAAATTGGAGAGCGCCGTCGCGGAAGCGATTGAGCGCAAGTACGAACAGTTCCGGCAGGAATTTACGGTGGTGTATCGCAAGACGCTGACACTTTCGCGGGAACTGGCGAGCGAACTGAGTTACCTGGAGCAGGAAGCGGCCTCGGTGTTGGTAGACGGAACGATTGAGGAGTTGAAGGAAAAGTATCCGGGCAAGGGAGTGGCGGAGTATCTGGAGGAAGTGCGGCATCACTTGCTCGATAATCTGGCGCCGTTCAAGGAACGCGAAGGGGAAAGCGAAGGGGAACCGGGCGCGGAACCGCCGGATGGTTTGCCGAAATTGATGCAGGGACCGGAGCGCGATCCGTTTCGGGTGTACGGCGTGAACGTGATTCTGGCGCATGGCGATGAAGACGCTTCGCCCGTAATTTTTGAAACAACGCCGACGTACGCGAATCTTTTCGGGACGATTCAGCGGGCCTATGACGCGCGGGGCGGATGGACCAGCGACTTCATGGATTTACGCGGCGGGTCGCTGCTGCGGGCGGACGGCGGTTTCCTGATCATGTATTCGCTGGAAGCGCTTTCGGAGACGGGGGTGTGGCGGGCGTTGAAGCGCACGCTGAATCACAGCCGACTAGAGATTCAGCCGCTGGAGATGTTTTATCCCTTTGGGGGCAGCGCGCTGAAACCGGAAGCGGTGCAACTGGACGTGAAGGTGATTCTGATCGGCGACCGCGAATTGTACGAAGTGCTGTACCACTACGAAGAGGATTTTCGCAAAATTTTCAAAGTGCGGGTGGAGTTCGACGAAGAGATGCCCATGAGCGACGGCGTGATCGCGGAGTACGCCGGGCGTTTGCGGGCGCTGTGCGAAAAAGAAAATCTGTTTCCCTTCGACCGTGGGGCCTTCGCGGCCATGCTGGAATACGGAGTGCGGCAGGCAGGGCGGCGGAATAAAGTGACGGCGCGATTTGTGGATATGGCGGACCTGGCGCGCGAAGCGCATTACGCGGCGCTGGCCGCAGGCGAAACAGTGGTGCGGGCGGCGCATGTACGAGGCGCGCTGGCTTCCAAAATGGAGCGCCACAATTTAATCGAGACGCGTGTGCGGGAAATGATCGAGGAAGGGACGCTGCTGGTGGACGTGACGGGCGAGCGCGTGGGGCAAGTGAATGGGTTAAGCGTGCTAGAGATTGGAGGGTATTCGTTTGGCAAGCCGGTGCGGATTACGGCTTCGGCGGCGCTGGGGAAAACCGGCCTGATCAATATCGAGCGCGAAGCGAATTTGAGCGGGCGTTTTCACGACAAGGGCGTGCATATTATTTCGGGATTTTTGCGCACGCGGTTTGCGCAGGACTCACCGCTGTCGTTGTCGGCGAGTATTTGTTTCGAGCAGTCGTATTCGGGAGTGGATGGCGACAGCGCCAGCTCGACGGAAGTCTACGCACTGCTTTCGGCGCTTGCGGGCTTGCCGCTGCGCCAGGACATCGCGGTGACCGGTTCGATGAACCAGCAGGGCGACATTCAGGCGATTGGCGGGGTGAATGAAAAGATCGAAGGATATTTCGATGTGTGCCGGATTCAGGGGCTGAGCGGCAAGCAAGGCGTGATGATTCCGGCTTCGAATGTGGAAGACCTGATGCTGCGTGAAGATGTGCTGGAGGCCGTGGCGGAAGGAAAGTTTCATGTGTGGCCGGTGGGCAAAGTGGAGCAGGGAATTGAGATTTTGACGGGGCGCGCGGCGGGTGAACGTGACGATCAGGGGAAATTTGCGGATGCCACGGTGTTTGCGCTGGTGGATGCGCGGCTGCGGGCGATGGCCAACACCATGAAGGATTATCAGTAGTTTTTGTTGCAGGAAATTTCCAAGACAATTCAGTGATTCGTGGGCCAAGGCGCAACGTAGGCGCGTCGATAGCTGACGCGATACGTAGCCGGCCCCGGTGTGGACGCTGGTTCGGCGATGACTCGCACTTCGAGCGAATGCACCGCGCCATCCTGCGCTGGCGGAGCAAAGGCCAGGCTGAATTCGTGGCGCACGGTTTGGGCGATCTGCGCGAATGCGGCGGAAAGATCGGCCGCGGTTACCGGGAAGTAGGCCTGGCCGCCGGTGCTTTCTGCGATCTGCCGGAGTAAAGCGTCGGCTTCGGCGAATTGTTGGGTGGCGAGCGCGGCTTTGAGCGGTGGTGATTTCTTTTTTGTGGCCGGCGGCGGATTACGCAGATTTCCTGTGAGGGAGACGGCGAGGATACGCACGTCGCTGGTTTTGACGCGCTGCAGCAAATCCTGAATTGCTTGCGGCGATGAAGTGTCCACTCCGGTGGAGAGCAGCACGATGGTTTTCTTTCCGGCGGTGGCAGCCAGCCAATCGAGAACTTTGGTGAGGCTGGACGACAGATTCAGAGAACCAAATCCGAGGTTGAAGCTGAGGTCGCTGAAAGCAGCCGCGGCGGCTTGCTTGTCGGTGGTGAAATCGACGAGACCCTGCGGAACGTCCGCGTATTTGGCGACGGCCACGCGGTCGTCGGGCGAAAGTCCGCTGAGGAAGGCGTGCGCGGCTTGCAGGTGGCCGCCTTCGAGAAGATAAACGGCGGGGCCAGCTTCGATCAGCAGCAGCGTCTGGGCGGGTTCTTCGACGGCGAGGAAGTCGGTGATGGGCTGCTCGACGCCGTTGTCGAAGATGTGAAAATTTTCGCGGTGCAAGCCTTCCACAAATTTTCCGGTGTAGTCGGTGACGGTGACGCCGATATCGACGCGATTGACGCTGACGCGGATGGGTTGCGATTGCGGCGCAGTGTCTGTCGGGGACGGGACAGACGGCGCTTGCGCTGCGGCCGCGGAAGCAAGAAGCGCGCACAAGAATGCCGCGCTGCAGCAACGGCGACCTACGAACGTTCTGAGATTTATTCGATCCACTCGTCGAAATGCAGGCCTTGGGCGTCTTTCCAGGAGGCGCTGGCGGTGGAGTGCAGGTGGCGCGCGAAAACTTCCGGATTCAGTTCGAGCATCCACGAGGGAGCTACAGACGTGGTGGACTTAGCGGCGCCGGGGACGCGCTTGGAGGGCGGATTTTTTGCGGCCTCGGCGATGATGCGCGCTTTGAGCGCGGGCCAGTCGACCTTGCGGAAGTCGAAATAGCCGAAACCGTTGATTTTTTCTGGGAATTGCGCGCGAGCGGACTGATAGCCGGGCGCGGTGGAAAGGTTGGCGGTGGCGATTTGCGGACGTTTGGAAATAAATTCGCGCACGGTCTCGAGGCGGGGCGCGGCAATCAAATAATCGGAGGTGGCGGCGACGTGATAGAAGTCCCAGCCTGCCGAGCCAGCGGCAGTTTGCGTGCCGCCCGTGGAAATTTTCAGGTAAGTGACGTCGCCTTCCTTGCGCTCAGAGTTGATGCGCTCGCCGAGCACGGTGTGCAGAAGTTTGAGAGTGTCGGGCTTGTTATGAATGCCGACGAGATAAAGCTGTATGCGTCCGTCGAGCGACCGGCTGGTCTGCAGGGTGGTGAATTCGCCGGTGAAGAGCGCGATGGCAGTGCCGAGCGGCTGACCGAGTTTGGATTGCGCCATCATCTCGAGCATGTTGACGTTGTTGCCGCCGGTCGCGGGCATAATGGCGGCGGCCAGGCGCTTCAGCAATTCGTAAACGCCGAGCAGATTGATTTGCGTGTCGCTGTAGGAGACTGCGTCGGCGGGAATAACGTTGAGCGAGTTGGGCGCTGTTGAACCCGGCCCCCAAATATCAAAGAGCGTGCCCGGCGCGGTATCGCCGAAAGCCGCGGCCTGGATACGCGTTTTCGCGCCCTGCATGAGAACGCGCCCGGCGATGGCGTGGATAGCGTCGAGCTTCATGGCGTCGAGAATGGGGCGGACCTGGATGGGCCCGGCGGTGGCGTTGGAAGCAAGCGACTTCAGTTCGGGCACGCGCAGAAAAAATTCAACCTGGCCGGAACCCAGCAACGATTGCGCTTCTTTGTAGTTGGCGGTTTCCGTCAGGGAGCGCGTGCCGGAAGCGCCGCCTTTCAGTCGGCCGAGAATTTCTTTGGCGACGGCTTCTTCGTTGGCGCTGATGGCATACTTGCCGTCTTCAATCCAGTAGGTTGTGCT
>DATCOK010000341.1:0-2327 GCA_036564765.1 Candidatus Acidiferrum sp.
GAATCACGATACCGCGCGCAGCCAGATCCCTGCCAAGCCGCTCCGCCATTTGCGTCCCGTACATGGTGGGTCGCCGCGTTCCAACAATGCTGAGGGACGGCATGTTGAGAATTTGGGAATCCCCGCGCAAATAAAACAACACCGGCGGATCGTAAATCTGCAGCAGGTTCTGCGGATACTCCGGTTCGGTCCAGTTGATCAAGCGGCAGCCGGCGATGTTGCGGATCGCCGCGAGTTCCTTCTCGGCGCGCTTGAACGCTTCCTTCTTGTGGATGGATTGCGCCACAAGTGCTGGCAGGCTGCACGATTCCAGTTCGGTTAGGGAGGCGTGGAAAATGCGGTCGGGCGAGCCGATTTTGCGCAGCAGCCGGGCGGATAGGCGGCTCGCCAGGCCAGGGGTTAACGCCAGCGCGAGCCATGAGAGGGATGCGTTTAGCTCCATCGCCGCTAGAGCGTATGCTTAAGATTACCTAGTTGTCAACTAACTTATATTTACTTAGCGGCTAGGTTGATTGTGCCGCGTCCTCGCTGAGAACCGTTCTCAGCGCATCGACAAAAAAGTCCACGTCTTTTTCCATAATAATGAGTGGCGGGCGCAGTTTGATGACGTTGTGATGCGGTCCATCCGTTCCCGTGAGGACTCCGCACTGGCGCAAGCGGTTCACTACGTACGAGGCTTGCCGGCTTGCTGGCACGCGGCTTTCCCGGTCGAGCACCATGTCCACGCCCAAAAATAGTCCCGAACCTCGTACGTCACCAACCAGCGGAAACTTTTCCTGGAGGGATTCCAGTTTCTGCTTGAAGTACCTTCCAACTCGGAGCGCGTTCGCCTGAAGATTTTCTTCCTCGACAACCTGCAGTGTTGCGAGGCCGGCGGCACAAGCGACAGGGTTACCTCCAAACGTGCTGAAAAATTCCATGTCATTCGCGAACGATTCCGCAATCTCACGCGTGGTAATCACCGCCCCCAATGGGAAACCGTTGCCAATCGGTTTCCCGAGTACCACGATGTCCGGTACCGCGCCTTGCGTTTCGAATCCCCAAAAGTGGGTACCCAATCGTCCAAATCCAACCTGCACTTCGTCCGCGATGCACACCCCGCCTGCCTCACGCACGAATGCAAAGGCTTGCGCCAAATATCCCGGCGGAAAAACGATCTGCCCTCCAACGCTTGGCAAGGTTTCCGCGATGAACGCAGCCAGTCCGCGGCCATCGCTGCGAAGGCTGCTCACGATCTCGCGAACATGGTCGGCATACTTCTCTCCAGCCGCGTGGTCGTCGCGCCGGTATCTGCCGCGATAATCATCGGCGAGCGGCGCGACGTGGACCCAAGGCTTGCGGCCGCGGCCTCCTGGCCCATCAAACTTGTAGGGACTGATATCGATGAGCGTGGAAGTGTTGCCGTGATACGCGTGTTCCAGCACGATCACGTCTTCGCTCCCGGTGTGCGTCCTGGCAAGGCGTAGCGCCAGTTCATTGGCTTCGCTGCCGGAATTCACGAAAAAGCAAACGCGTAAAGTTTCAGGCAAACGCGAAAGTAAGCGCTCGGCATAGCGATGGATGGTGTCGTGCAGGTAGCGCGTATTTGTATTCAGCAAGCCCAGCTGTCTTTGCGCCGCCCGCACCACTCGTGGATGGCTATGTCCCACCAGGGGAACATTGTTGTAAAAATCGAGAAAGGCTCGCCCGCTATCGTCGTACAAATGTTGCATCCAGCCGCGCACGATCTTGAGTGGCTGCGCGTAAGAAACGCTGAGGTTCCCACCTAACAGCTCACGGCGCGCCGCTAGCGTTTCATCAAGTGGTGGCTCGACCGCAGGAAAGCGATCCTCCGGAATGCCGGCTAGCACATTGGGATCCGGCGAAAGGCTGGTCCATTCTGCACGCTGCGATGCCAACGCCACTCCCGGAAAATTCTCATCGAGCTCCAGCAAATCAAGAATGATTTGAAAGTGCAGGTGCGGAGGCCAACCGCCGTTTTCGTGTGCGCCGCCAATGCCCGCGAACCGTTGTCCCCGCGCAACTTCCTGGCCAACGTGCACTCGGTCGAGAACTTCGGCGCTCAAATGTCCATACAACGTGAAAAAACTTCCTGCGTCTCCCACTTGATGTTTCAAGATCACCAGCGGGCCGTAATCCAGCCTCGCCGTATTGTTGGCGACGTAATGCACTACCCCGTCGAGTGGAGCATGGATGGAAGTGCCCGCTGCGGCGAAGAAATCCATACCGAGATGAACGGTGCGGCGCTCTTCTAGCGGATTTTCTGACACGCCAAACAACGGCGATGTGTAGAGCAAGCGCGACTTGTTGTAGCGACCAATCCCGAA
>DATCOK010000342.1:0-1816 GCA_036564765.1 Candidatus Acidiferrum sp.
TTCCGCTACCGCTTTGGGATTAGCTGGATTGGTTGCATGGAATTGAGTGATGCGCCGGGTGCTGATCGCGATCCGGGGCAGAGTCAGTGAACATGAGCCGGCAATGCCGAGGGCCACGGTCGGGGTTTTCCATCACAGAACTGGTTGTGGCGGTTTGCGTCATCTCGATTTTGGCGGGGATGGCGGTGCTGAACACCCAGGGAACCTTTCAAAACTACAAGGCCAACGCGGCGCGGGACCAGGTGGTTACGCAACTGCGGCTAGCGCGTGAACTGGCGATCACCAAGCGGCGCAACGTGCGCGTGGACTTCATTGCGCCGAATCAGATACAGACGACGGTGCAGTATCGCAACGGGGAAACGCCCGGTGTGCCCATTGCGCCGCTTTATTTGAACAATGCGGAGCAAGGCACGGGGAATGGCGCACAGTTTTACGTTTTTCCGAGTTTGCCGGATACGCCGATGGGCTTTGGAAACACCCAGGCAGTCAGCCTTTCACAGCCGAGTGGAGCGGGAGCCTGGACGGTGATGTTCACCACGTCTGGGGCGCTGGTGGGCACTTCGTCAACGATGTCGCTGGATATGGTAGGGAACAGCAACCCGGTGAACGCGTCAATATTTATTGGGATTCCGTCCACTACAAGTTCGGCGAGGGCGGTGACGGTGCTGGGGGCGACCGGGCGGGTGCGGAGTTATATGTGGGACAGCACAAAGTGGACAGAGTGAGGGCGACGCGATTGCACGAAAAGCGAGCGCGGCGAAAGCATGAACGCGGTTTCACGATGATCGAAGCGGTGATTTCCATCGCGATACTTTCATTCGGAGTGCTGACGCTGGCGGCGGTGTATGCGCAGGGGATTTACTACGCGAGCATGACGCAGTACGACTACGTGGCGGAGAAGAAGGCGGAGCAGGCGGTGGAGGCGATCTTCACGGCGCGAGATAACAACACTTTGAGCTGGGCGCAAATTCAAAACGTTTCCGCCGGGGGAGTTTTTGTGGAAGGGCCGCAGCCGATGCTGCAACCGGGGCCGGACGGGTTGGTAGGGACGGCCAGCGACGCTGGATCGCCGAACGAAGTGATTGTGATCGGGCCGAATGACGCGGGGCAGATTGGGACGGCGACGGACAAGACGGTGGATTTGAATCCGTGGATGACGCGGACGATTGATATTTCTCCGGTGGTGGATACGGCGGGGAATAATGCGCCGAATCTGCGGCAGATCACCGTGACGGTTCATTATCAGGTGGGACAGATGCAGCGTACGCATACGTTAATCAGTTACATCTCGTCGTTCGCGTAGAGTTTCGAATTGGTTGGGCCACGAGTTTTGTCGAAGTTGGGGTGTTTGACGTGGGCAAAGAGTCGGGATTTTCGCTGGTGGAGTTGCTGGTGGGGATGGCGGTGACGCTGGTGGCGTTGGGGGCCACGGTCATGGCCTTTCGCGACTCTTCGTACACCAATCAGCGGGTGGCGATGAAGTCGGATATCTCCGACAATTTGCGGGCAGGGATGAATTTTATTCAACAGGATTTAATTCAGGCGGGGACGGGGATTCCGGTGGGCGGGATTCCGATTCCGAATACCGGAGTGGCGGCAGGCGGATGTTCGAGCGGAGTTTCGGCGCTGAACCGGCCGTCGCTGGCGGATGCGGGGATGCAATTTCCAAATTGCAATACGACGTTGGCGGCGGTGGAGCCCGGCGACGGATTGGGAAACACCATCAACAGTCCGGATGCGACGTCAGTGATGGCGACGGATTTGATCACGCTGATGTATGTGGACAACACGCTGGGGTTGGATAAGAAACCGATCA
>DATCOK010000343.1:0-2139 GCA_036564765.1 Candidatus Acidiferrum sp.
TTGCCAGCCCGCGCTCGCTCTTCGGAAACCACTCCGAAACCGCCTTGGTCGCTGCCGGCCAGTTCGCCGATTCACCCGCCCCCAGCAAAAATCGAAAGAACGCAAAACTGCGCAACCCATTGGCCAGCGGAGTCAGCATCGACACCAGCGAATACGCTCCGACCGTCAAAGTGATTCCTCGCCGCGTCCCCACGCGATCAATCAACCGCCCACAGACTGCCTGACCGAGCGAGTACGCAATGCGAAACGCGATAACAATCGCTGCGTAGTCGGTATTGGTCCAGTGAAAGTCAACTTTGAGAAATGGCGCCAGAATCGACAGTGTTTGCCGGTCCAGATAATTAATCACCGTGGAGGTGAATAACAGCCCGCCAATGGCCCACCGCAGTGAGTGCGCCACACGTCGCGGCTGCTCGCTGTAGGAGTTGCCCGCCGCATCGCCCGTCAAACTTGGCCCCTGGAAGAGGATTCGTTCGTCAATATTCGTCCGGGCCGCCATCTATCTCGATGCAGAGTCGAGCCTGACATTGTGCCTTTCGTTCTCGGCATGAAGGCCAGAGCTTAACGTGCCCACCCGCGAAGGTAAACAAAGGAATTCGTAACAATTCGAATGGGCATTCGAATCATCCCGTCGTACACTTCGTATTCGACCTGGCGGCACCCGGGAAAGGTTACTCGTATCTTATGGCAGAAGGCAGCCTTCGTCTCTTACGTCCCGACGACTTGCCAGGCGCGATGGAACTCTCACGTTTGGCCGGCTGGAATCAGACCATTGACGATTGGCATATGCTGCTGCGCCTCGAGCCCCAAGGTTGTTTCGTCATCGAACTCGATAATCTCATCGTCGCGACCACCACGCTGCTCTGTTATGGAACCACACTCGCCTGGATCGGTATGGTCCTGACTCGCCCGGAATACCGCCGCCGCGGCCTCGCCAGGCGTCTTATGGAAAAAGCGCTGGAGTGCGCCTCTGCTCGCAAAATCGGAAGCGTAAAACTCGACGCCACCGCCGACGGCCAGCCCCTCTATGAAAAATTGGGCTTCAAAACCGAGCAAATCATCCAACGCTGGTTTCTCGATGTCACACCACAGAATGCCTCTGGCAAGACACCCGCACCCACAAGCACTCCCCTCCCGCTCGAAATGGATGCCCACGCCTTCGGCGCCGACCGCAGCGCCTTGTTCCAGGAACTCGTCACGCGCAATCGTCCCCACACAAGCAGCGATGCTTTCTCCTTCTCCCGCAGCGGTTCACGCTGCAACTATCTGGGCCCGTGCGTCGCCAAGGACCCCAGCTCCGCTCGCGGTGTTATAGAAGAAACCTTGCGAGTCTGGCCTCCATCCAGTTGGTATTGGGATTTGTTGAACACCAACAAAGCGGCTCTCGACTTGGCGGCCGCACTCAGTTTCGCTCCCCAGCGCCGCCTGGAACGAATGGCCATCGGCGATCACCTCGTCAAAAATGATCAAATGGTTTACGCCATCGCGGGATTCGAACTTGGCTAACTTATGCGCATAACCACCGACGCCGAACTCGAAGAGATTCTCTCCCGTCCGTCCGATGCCGACGCGGCAGCCATCGCGGAACTCGACGGCGATCTGCTGATCCTTGGCGTTGGCGGGAAGATGGGCCCCAGCCTCGCCCGTCGCGCGTGCCGGGCCGCCGAAAAAGCCGGCGTTCGGAAAAAGATTCTAGCCATCGCGCGTTTTTCCGATCCGAATCTGCGCGCCGCGTTGGAGTCCGACGGCATCGACACCCTCGCCGCCGACCTGCTCGAACCCGGTGCGCTCGCAAAATTACCAAACTTCCCAAACGTGATCTTCATGGCCGCGCGAAAATTCGGCACCACCGGCTCCGAAGATTTAACGTGGGCCATGAACACCTTCCTTCCCGGTTTGGTCGCGGAACGCTATCGTTCCTCGCGCATCGTGGCCTTTTCCACTGGCAATGTTTATCCCCTGAGCAACACCGCGCAAGGAGGCGCCACCGAATCCACGCCGGTCGCCCCCGAAAGCGAATACGCCCAGTCCGCGCTCGGCCGCGAACGCATGTTCGAATACGGCTCGCGCCAGTGGAACACCCGCGTCGTAATTCTCCGCCTGAACTACGCCATTGATTTGCGCTACGGCGTGTTGCAT
>DATCOK010000344.1:0-2287 GCA_036564765.1 Candidatus Acidiferrum sp.
CGGCAATGCTTACAACAAGGGTGGTTGGGTGTTGTACATGTTGCGGCACCAGTTGGGAGAAGAGCCGTTCAATCGCGCGCTGAAACATTACTTGGAAGTGAACCGCAACAAAAACGTAGTAACCGCGGATTTCAGGAAGGCGGTGGATGAAGCGACCAATGTCGACGTGGATCAGTTTTTCAATCAGTGGATTTATGGGGCAGGGGCGCCGCAATTCGAGGTGCGATACAAGTACGACGAGAGCAAGCGTCAGATAGCGCTCACGGTGAAGCAGCTGCAAAAGCTCAGCGCGCATGTCGGATTATTTCGCGTGCCGGTCGACGTGGAAGTGACGACCGCAAGCGGGGCGCACCTTTACCCGGCGGTAGTTTCCAAACAGAACGAGACGATTTCGTTTCCGGCGGATACAGAGCCGCTGATGGTGCTGTTCGACAAAGGCGGGCATGTTCTGAAGACCGCGGATTTTCATAAAGAAAAGAAGGAATGGATCTATCAGTTGAAGAATGCGGCGGATTTGTCGGACCGTGCGGACGCGGCGGTGGCACTGCGAGCGCTCAAGGATGGCAGGCAGGCTTCGGCTGGGGCGGGCGACGCGAACTCGAATGAAGATGTGATTGTCGCGCTGGGGGAGGCTGCGAAAAATGATAAGGCCTGGTCGGTGCGCGCTACTTCCGCGGACAGCCTGGGACACCTAGGCGGAACGGCGGCGGCGAAGGAAGTCCTGGCGGCGCTGGAGGCGGCGAAAGAGCCGTGGCTGCGGGCGCGAGTCGTGACTGCGCTGGGAAATTTCAAGGATGATCAAGCAGTGATGAGCCTGTTGCGAGCAATCGCGCAGGAGGACAGTTCGTATCGCGCGCGTGCGGCGGCGTTGCAGGCGCTGGGGAAGCTGAAAGCTCCCGACGCGTTCACAGTTTTGAGTGCGGCGATTCGCTCGGACTCGCCGGACGATTTTCTGCGCAACGCGGCGTTGCGCGCGCTGGGGCCGTTGGGCGATGAGAAGGCCGTGAAGGGACTGCTGGAATGGAGCGCGCTCGGCAAGCCTATTCCCACGCGACAGGCAGCAATCTCCAGCCTGGCATCGCTGCAGAAAGACAATAAGGAGATTACCAAGCAGATTGCATCGTACCTGCCGGAATCGCATTTTGGCGTGCGCATTACGGCGATCATGGCGCTCGGCGGGCGGCATGATGCTTCGGCCATCCCGGCGCTGGAGGAGTTGCTGCAGAGCAAAGATTTAAGCATCGCGCTGGGGCCGATGATCAAAACGCAGATTAGGCGGCTGAAGAATCCTGGGAAGCAAGGGGCCAATCCGCATGCGCAAGCGGATGAGAGTGACGACGAAGACGGCGAAGAGGCGGGCGACGCAGGCGGAAATCAAAATCCGGTTGCGGAGCGGCTGGAGCGCTTGGAACATTTGATGCGGGAAATGAATGAGCGGCTGAAAACGATGGAGACGCGGCTGCCGGCGAAGCATTAGTAAATATGCATGTTCGGTTGAAATCAGAAAGCGGAGAAGTGTGGTTATGGATCGGCGATGAGGATGCGCAGATCGCGTAAGTTGTTGCCGGTTGGGCCGGTGATCACCGCATCGTCGAGATTTTTGAAGAAGGTGTAGGCGTCGCTGTGCTGGCGGGCGTCGCCGATATTGAGGCCCGCAGCTTTGGCGTGCTCTAAAGTTGCTCCATCCGCTACTGCGCCGGCTGCGGGGCTGTTGCCATCGATGCCGTCGGTGCCTGCGCTTAGGACCGCGATGCGTTTGCCGGCTATTTTTTCCGCGCAATGCAAGATGAAAGCGGAATTTCTGCCGCCGATTCCGGTACCAAGGACCGGAGAGCTAACTTCGCCGTCGGCGATGACCGCGACCCTTCTGCCCGGATTGCTCGCGCGCAATTCCTCGAGTTGAGCTAGGAGAAAATTCGCGGCGCGCTCGATGGGCCAATCGTCGGCGGAATTGTCGCAACAGGTGATGCAGCCGGCGCCTTCGGCCGCTCCGTGGGCGGGGTGAAAGAGGCCGTCCAGCCCGAGCAGCAGAAAAAAATGGGCGTTACGGAATGCCGGGTTGTGAGCTTTGGGAGTTTCGGGTATTTCGGCTCGCGCAATCCACTCGCGAAAAGTCTTCGGAAATTTTTCATTTAGCGAAAATTGCCGCAAAACTTCGTGCATTTCGCTCAGCGTGGACGGATCGGGCAGAGTCGGGCCGCTGGCAAGGGCCGATTCTTTTCCGGGAGGCACATCGCTGACCGCGATGGTGAGTTTGGTGGCGCGGCCGGCGGCGGTGGCGAGGCGG
>DATCOK010000345.1:0-5490 GCA_036564765.1 Candidatus Acidiferrum sp.
CTTCATGGGCATGAAGAAACAGAGCAGCCCGAGGCCGATGATCAGCAGCGCGGTGAGAGAAAGATCCATGAGGACCTGGCGGGGATAGAAGAGTTCAGGCTTGAGTTTTGGTTCGTAGGGGTCTTCGGTTACGGGACCGGCAGCTCCCGCTTTGCGAAAAAGAAAAATGTGAGAGGCCACCAGCGCGAAGATGCACGCGGGAATGAGAAAAACGTGAGCGACAAAAAAGCGAGAGATGGTGAGCGTACCCATTTCCGTGCCGCCACGCATCATGCGTTTCAGGGATTCGCCGATGAGGGGAACTTCGCTGGCGGCGTTGGTGCCGACGGCAGTGGCGAAGTAAGCGCGCTGGTCCCAAGGCAGCAGATAGCCAGTAAAGGCCATGCCGAGTACGAGCACGAATAGAATACAGCCGGAAAGCCACAACAATTCGCGGCGGCCTTTGTAAGCGCCGTAGATAAAGGTTTGCGAAAGGTGCAGGAACAGCACGATGACCATGGCGCTGGCGCCGTAGGCATGCAGGCTGCGGAGAAACGAGCCAGCGGTGACGGCTTTGGTGATGTAAGCAACTGTGGTGTGGGCGTGGTCGGCGGAAGGCACGTAGTACAGCGCGAGAAAAACGCCGGTGATCACCTGGGAGACAAAAATGAAAAGTAAACCGGAGCCAAAAATGTAGGCGAGACGTGCGCCACCAGGGATGGGCTCGTAGAGTGCGGTGCGGAGCAGCGCGTCGATGCCGGTGCGATGGTTAAGCCAGCCCCACAGGCCGGTGTGAGCCGATGGCGGGGCAGCGCTTGGAGATTTGGAGACTTCAGACATCCGCGGGCAATTCCTCTCTTAGCCGATGACTTCCTTGTCGGCCACCAACTGACGGAAATATTGAAAGCGCACGAGGAGCTGGCCGCCGGCGACGGAGGACTCGAGGGAGTCCATGCCGCGAAGGGAAGGGCCGCTGACGCGCGAGCCGTCTTTGTTGAAGGTGCCGCCGTGGCAAGGGCAAATGAATTGATTTTTTTCCTTGTTCCAGGGGACGGTGCAGCCGAGGTGCGGGCAGATGGAGGTGAGGACGCGAATCTGATTGTTGCTGTCTTTGGTGACATAGACAGCTTTTTCGGAGGCCATTTTGCGCCAGCCATCGAGCTGCTCGATCTGGATAGTGCGCATGGCCGGCTCCGTGAGAGAGGCGAAGTCGCTGACGGGGCCGAGAGGGGTAGCTTTCAAATCGGTGGTGCGGCGAATGAGCGGGAAGAGCGCAAAGCGGATGAGCGGGACGGCGAGGAGACCGCCGATGAGAGCGGAGCCGACGCCAAGCAACGCGGCAAGAAAGTAGCGGCGATTTTCAACGGGCGGCTGCTGCGGTGGTGAGGTCAAGCTTTCTGAATGATGCGCCATTAGGGGCGTGCTCCCACAAATTCGTAGATTGGTTTCGCGGCTTGAGCGCGCCGCGATATTCGGTGGAAAAGAAAGTTCACTTTTTTGGAAGAGCGCGGATAAAGGCGACGAGTTGCTGGATGTCGTCGGGCTTCAATTTTTTTCCGAAGGCGGGCATTTTGCCTTTGCCTCCAGTGATGGAGGCGGTGAGCTCGGAGTCGGATTTTTTCTGCACGACTTCCGAGCGAAGATCCTCAGCCTTGAGGGCCTTTCCGGAGGGGGTGCTTCCGCTGCCGTCAGGACCGTGGCAGAGAGTGCAGTTGGTCTTGTAGGTTTTGTCGGCGTTGCCCTGCGCGCGGGTGAAGGCGGGCAGCGCGAGCAAAAGGATCGCAAGCGAGAGTGCTGGTAGTAACGAAGATGCGATGCGTCTCATGTAATCTCCTGGGTGAATTATTCCATCGGTAGTGACTCGCCGAGAGTCTAGCGCACAACGTCCGGCTCTATTACGACTTTTGTTTATGCGGTTCGCAGCCATAAGGGTCCTCTCGCTAGAAAACGAATCTCGCCAGAAGGTAGACGGTGTTGTTGGCAGAGGCGTTGCGGAACGCGCCGTCGTAGTTGTTCTGCAGGCCGTTGAAGCGCAGGTAGCCGGTATATTGAAAGGCCAGGTCGATGTTTTGCTCCGGCCACCAAGAGAGATTCAGGATGTAGCCGTTGCTACGCGGGTCGCCATTGGCGCTGCCGGAGACGGGTCCTTGCGGGAACAGAACGGGATCGGCAGTGCCGTTGACGCTGAAGAGAGCGGCGGTACCGGAAAGCTTTGTGCCGTAGTGATATTCGACGTTGCCTTGAAGGGTATTGAGATGGTGTCTAGCGAACCCTGCGCCCTCGCCGAGGAAGGTAGCAGCCAGTGAAGCGTTTTCACGAATGTAACTTCCACGGAAAGAAACCACGTCATTGTTGAACCGCGGTATGGTCCGGTCGTATTGAAAGTCGACGGCCCAATCGGTGAAGCTGTCTTCCGGCCCAGTGACGGCATTGGGAGTGCTTTTCAGGTGAATGCCATAGGTGCCAAATTCGAGGGAATTATTTTCGCTGATGGTTTGATAGGCGACACGCCAGTACGGAGCTACTCCGCGGATGTTGATCCCGAAACCGACGCCGTCATTCGGTTGCGTCCCGCCAATGTGTTCGGAACGGTAAATCGTTCCGGCGAGGTAGAGATGCTCATTCCACATTCCGTAGGCGCCGATGCCGGCGACATCTTGCCCCAAGCCGCCATTAATCAGAGCGCCCGCGGTGGGGCCCGGCGCCGTGGCGCTTCCCGTGGACGGAAAACCCCATGCCGGGGTGCTGTTCCATAAATCCTCCACCGTGGGATTGTTATTGAACGTCACGCCATAGCTGAGCGGCTTGCCGAAAAGTTTATAACTATTGGCATAACGAATGTCCGTATTGTCCCAACTGAAGTTATCTCCCTGACTTTCATAGGTGACCTGAACAAAACTGCCGACATGACTGGTCCATTTTCCTGCCAGAAACAGAGAAGCGTCTTGAGGAAACTCGAAGTTGCCATTTTGGGTGCCTGGCTGCGGAGACTTGAGAGCGGTGAACGAAGTGTCAAAGATTACGGAAAGAGGGAAGGCTTCGAGTAACTGGAGCGCGGCGTTGTGGCCTTTCTTGTCGTCCTCGACTTGCGGCTTGGTGGTGAACACGTAGCCGTCGAGCTTAAATTTTCTGCCGAAGGGCGTGAGTTCCGGCGGCGCGAAGTGGCAAGAGGCGCACGGGAGGCCCGTTTGGCGCGAGTAACTAGGAACGGCGTGAGCGTCGGGCTTGAACGCAACAAGCAACCAGGCAACGACAAAAAATGGGCCTAAAATCTTCGCAGAGAAGCGTAAAAACAACTTAAATTCAGAACGTGGCATTTCATTCTCCTCAGCACACCCGCAAGGCCTTAAATTGTGGCCAACCACGCCATTTGCCTACTTTGACTGGTAACTGACCCGAACCGAGCCACGCAACGTGTGCGGCACACTATCCTGCGTAGCCGCTCAACTGGGCTGTGATGCGCATCACTGGTGTGTATGCGTTTCGTCAAGCCGTTCGTCAGCCGGGAGCAATGGAGAGCTGATTGCAATACAAGGGTAGAGGTACGGTGGTATATAAATTGTGCAATATTGCACAATCATTGAAATATTCTAATCAGCTAGCGGAGACGAAGTTCCAGCAGGCGCGGGCGATGGCCCAGTCTTCCTGGGCCCGAATGACGAGCACGCGGACGGCAGATGCGGGGGAGGAGAGATCGTGATCGTTTGCGGTCGAGAACTTTTTTGTAGAGTCCAGCTGCATTCCCAGGAAGCCAAAATCGGTGCAAGCGGCTTCGCGGACGTCTGGGGAGTTTTCGCCGATGCCGCCGGTGAAGATGAGGGCGTCCAGTCCGCCGAGGGCTGCGATCATGGAGCCGATACCGCTGCGCAAGCGGTGGACGAAGATGTCGAACGCGAGCTTGGATCGTTGGTTGCCAGACCGCATAGCTGCGACGATTTCGCGCATGTCGCTGGAGGCGCCGGAAATGCCGAGCAGGCCGGACTTTTTGTTGAGCAGATCGTCGAGTTGCTGGCCGGTGAGATGGTTTTCGCGCATGAGGTAGGTGAGGATGCCGGGATCGACGGAGCCGGAGCGGGTGCCCATCATCAGCCCTTCGAGGGGAGTAAAGCCCATAGTGGTATCGATGCTGACGCCATTGTGGATGGCGGCCAGAGAGCAGCCGTTGCCGAGATGGCAGCTGACGAGATTGAGGGAGTCGAGATTTTTGCCCAGGAGCTGAGCAGCGCGATGGGCGCAGTATTCGTGATTAATGCCGTGAAAGCCAAAGCGGCGGATGCCTTGTTCGAACCATTCGTACGGGCCGGGATAAACGGCGGCGGCCAGCGGAAGTTTGCTGTGGAAGGCGGTGTCGAAGACCGCGATTTGGGGGATGGGGCCGAAGGTTTTTTCGACGAGTTCGATGCCTTGGAGTTCGACGCGATTGTGCAGCGGAGCAAACGCGGCCATGCGCTGGATGGCGGACTTGACGTCAGCGGTGATGAGAGTGGGCTGAGTGTATTCAGCGCCGCCGTTGACGATGCGATGGCCGGCGGCGGTGATTTCGGATTTAGCGCGCAGGACAGAGGCTTTGCCAGAAGTTAGAGCTGCGAGGAGATGCTCAGTGGCTTGGGCGCGTTCGACGGAGACCAGTTCTTCTTTTTGCGTGATGCCAGCGGCGTTCGAAACTTCGAGCACGGCGCGTTCTCCACGCCACTCGACTTTTCCCTCCCACAGGGGATCCGGCGGGTCCTGAGGAAGGGCGTCACCAAGTTCGTACAGGCGCGATTTCTGACTACTGGAGCCCGAATTGAGTACGAGAATTTTCAATTCAATACGGCCATTTCCAGTCGCGAATTTCCGGCAAGTCGTCGCCGTGCTCGCAAATGTACTGCTTATGATTCACAAGTTGATTGCGCAGGAACTGCTTAAAGTGCGCGTTAAGCGGGCGTAGGCGCGGAACGCGATCGACGACGTCGCCGGCGAGGTGGAAGCGATCGAGTTCGTTGAGCACAGTCATGTCGAAGGGTGTGGTGGTGGTGCCTTCCTCGCGGTAGCCGTGGACATGCAGATTGGTGTGGTTGACGCGCTTATAGGTCAGGCGATGAATGAGTGCTGGGTAGCCGTGGTAGGCAAAAATCACCGGCTTGTCGGTGGTGAAGATGGAATCGAACTCGCGATCGGGCAGGCCGTGGGGATGTTCGGAGGAAGTCTGCAGGGTCATGAGGTCGACTACGTTCACGACACGGATTTTTATGTCGGCAAAATTTTTGCGGAGCAGGTCCACGGCGGCCAGGGTTTCGAGGGTGGGCACATCGCCGGCGCAGGCCATGACCACGTCGGGTTCGGTGCCCTGATCGTTGGAGGCCCAGGGCCAGATGCCGACGCCCGCGGAGCAGTGCTCGACGGCGGATTTCATGTCGAGCCATTGCAGTTCCGGTTGCTTGCCGGCGACGATGACATTGACGTAGTCGCGGCTGCGCAAGCAGTGATCGGCTACGGAGAGCAAGGTGTTGGCGTCGGGAGGTAGATAGA
>DATCOK010000346.1:0-5797 GCA_036564765.1 Candidatus Acidiferrum sp.
GCCAGAATCGTTCCAGCCTTCTCTTGATTTGTGGGAGTGAGTAACTGCGTCACCCATTCAGTATACCGGGTACCACCCGCGCCGCCGCCGCCCGGTGCGCAAAATTACTTCTGCCGCCCGCGCACGCCCTTTTCCCAGTCGTCCCAGAAGCCCATCGATTTCATCTGCTGGTCCAGCCCGCTGTCCTTGACCAAGCTCTCCATCTCCGCGCGCGAATACCGTTTCCCCAGCGGCTCCACGCGATCCGCCAGCCCCCACGCCGTCAACGCCGCAATCACCGTGTGCAATCGCAAGGTCCGCAGATCCACTTTATCCAGCGTGTCCGAAGCCGCATGATAATTCGGCAAATAATTCGCCTCTTCCTGATTGGCCACCAGCGTTGGCACGCCCTCCAGCATGAAGTCCACGTGGTCCGTCCCCAGCTGCGCGTCCAGCGTGTCGTGATTCAAATCCCAGGACTCCAGCGGCTTCAGCACTTCGCGCACGCCCGCCTCCAGGTCATGCCGTCCTCCCAGCGAAAAGCCGGTCACCCGCCCAATCCCAGAATCAAAGACAATCACCGCGCTAATTTTATCCATCTCCGCGCGATGGGCCTTCACGTAACCCCACGAACCCAGCAAACCCTCCTCTTCTCCGCTGAACAGAATAAATCGAATCGTCCGCCGCGGCCGCAATCCCGTCGCCTTCAGCACCCGCGCCGCCTCGATCACCAGCGCCGCGTTGCATCCGTTGTCCAGCGCCCCGGTTCCCAGATCCCACGAATCCAGATGCGCACCCAGAATCACCGCCTCGTCTGGCTTCTCGTATCCGCGAATCTCTCCCACCACATTTTCCTGCTCAGCGGGACCGCCAATTTTATTCGGCATCGAAAATCGCGCCCGCACTTTTCCTGGATTCGCCACTGCCAGCCGCGCGAGCTTTAACCCATCTTCCCGCGCCAGAATCGCCTGCGGAATTCTCTCCAGCTGTCCGTCCGCGGTATTCGTGTGCCGGTACAGCAGCAATCGCTCCCGCGCGCCTACCCACAAAATCGCCGCCGCCCCGCCGCTCACCGCCCGCTCAATAATGTCCGGCGGCCGGTAATATTCATTGAACAAGTCCGCCCACGTCGCGCCAACTTCCGTGTGCGCCAGCAACAGCGCCCCTTTAATCTGTCCGCCAGCCGCCGCAAAATCCTCCGCAGTGCCCCCGACTATATCGATAACCGGCGCCTCAATCCCTCCCGTCGGCGTAGCCGGCGACCAGCCCAGGCTCACCATCCGTGGGGAAAATTTCTGCTCGCCCAGCAACTCCAGCCGCGTCTCGCCCTCGCTCCACGTCACCGGCACCTGATACTTCTCCGTGTGCGCCTCCACGCCCGCCGCGCGAAATCCTGCCACGCCCCACTGCACCGCCCGCGCCATCGCCGGCGTCCCCGTCACCCGACCGCCAATCTCGTCCGTCAGGCGCCGCAAATTCTCGCCCATCGGTGAAGGCCCCATCACCAGCGGCAGAATCTTCCCCGCCACCGCCGCGCAAGAAGAAGCCGCGTCCGCCGTGCATCCCGCCGCGCCCTTCCCGCGCCCCAACGGATCATCCTGTGCCGCGCCATTCGCCGGCGCCACCTGCGCCAAGCTCAATTCCGCGAAACTTAACCAGCAGACCCCTAAACCAAAAATCAAAATCCCACGCCGCATAAGAAAGCTCCTCATCCAGTCATCTCAAAACGCAAAGTCCGCCGGCCAACGCCCGCACAACTAAAAACGTAAAATCCACGAAGGGTGCCGCACCCTCGGGTTGGTGAGGGTGCGGTTCGTAACGTGGAAACATCCAGACCTAACTGCGAAGTACGAATCATTCTTGGATCTTCAGTTTTACAAAATTCACAAGCGCGCGGATTATACACGGAAGAATCGAGCGCATCTCGTCAAGAAAATTCGACCGGCATCAATCTCAAGAAAAACATATCCATTTCTGATCCTAATTCTTCGGCGCCAACCTCGGCTCCAAAACACAATCCATCACCCGCGCCACCCCCGCCATCTCCTTCACCTCATGCACCCGCACAATATGCGCCCCGCCCAAAATACTCGCCGCCACCGTACCCGCCGTCCCCCAAATCTTCAATTCATCCGCAGCGACCTCCCCGCCGCGCCCCAGCGTCCGCCCGATAAATCCCTTCCGCGACGTTCCCACCAGCAGCGGGAAGCCCAGCCTCGCGAGTTCCGGCAGCTTCGCCAGCAACTCGTAATTCTGCGCATAACTTTTTCCGAAGCCGATTCCCGGATCGAGGATAATCTGCGATTTCGCCACCCCCGCCTTGCGTGCCGCCGCGACGGACTCACGCAGGCCGCCCATCACATCCATCATTACGTCGCGGGCGAAGGGCCTCTGCTGCATCGTCCGCGGCTCCCCGCGCATGTGCATCAGCACCAGCGGAACCCGCAGGCGCGCGGCAACCTCCGCGAGGCGCGGGTCGTGCCGGAGCCCGCTCACATCGTTGATGATCTCGACGCCCAGCTCCACGGCTTTCGCGGCAATTTCCGACTTGCGCGTGTCGATGGCAATGGGAATCTTCAGCCGCGTACGAAGCGCCGCCAGCACCGGCGCGAGCCTGCTCCACTCCTCTTCCGCGTTTACGCCTGACGATCCGGGGCGCGTGGACTCCGCACCTATATCGATGATGTCCGCGCCGCCGCGCTCCATGTGCAAAGCATGCTGCACGGCTTTTTCCTGCGAAACAAAATTCCCGCCGTCCGAGAAACTGTCCGGGGTCACGTTCAGGACGCCCATGACCAACGTGCGCTCCCCGAGAACCAGCGTACGAGTGAGCAGCTTAAGGCGGAATTTTTTGCGTGGAATCACTCTAGGAGAGTCTAATGCAAACTGGGAATGCCCGGACAAAACGACCGCGATGCGCGCTCGTTGGTTCAGTCCAGATCGATGTCGCGCAGTGGCTTCCCCGCGGGCGCATCCTTGGCCTTTTTCATCGCTTCTTCAAACTTCTTCGCCAGAATATCTTCCTTGTTGTGCTCCAGGTTCCACGAATCGCGGAATTTGTCTTCCCGATTCCGCTGCTGCTCGCTCAATATCCCCGCCGCGTCCGTCAAATCCACATTCGGCCCCGTCCGCGCCGGTGCTTCATGCGAAAGTACCGCCCCGAACACCGCATCCACCACCAACTTCGCGTGGCAGCACGGGCAAGTCACATTTAAATTGTCGACATTCTGCTTCGCCATAACCGCATTCTAGCCTTTTCACCCCACCCTGAGAAGCCGGACGTGTACTGCGCAGAGCGAGTCCACTCTGCAAGCATCCAAAACCATCAGCAAATTTAAACTTGTAACCCGTCCATGAACGTCGAAATCTCATTCGCACCCCATTGCGGATCCCGCTGTAGGATCATGTGCGGCGCAGTGGCTTTGGCAACAATGAGGTCCGGCCGGATTTTCTTTATCTCGCTGACGCAAGTCTCAGCCACTAGGTGGTCCTGCGTACCCTGCAGATACAGCAGCGGCACGGTGGTTTGTGCCAAGTCTGATCTGGCGTCACAGTTCATCGCCGCGCGCACCCGGCCGCTCAAAACCTCCGGCCTCACGGACCTCCACACCCGGATCGCCTTCTCAACGACTGGACCAGGTGCGTCCATACCGATGGCGAAATATTTTGCGATGATGCGCGGCGGATCCAACTGAAATATCCATGGCCTCGCCAACCTCTCGATGAGTAGCGTCCACTCGCCGACCGGTCTGTAAACAAATCCCGAAGACAAAATCAGCCCAACCAGATTTCTCGGCTTCGCCGCCGCGATATACACTGCCAGCGGCGCCGAAAACGATTCGCCCAATACCACAAATGGCTCCGACACCGGAAGCAGTGCATTCACCATGACCTGTAGTTCGCTGTAAGAAAGAATCCGGTCAGCTGGGTAGGCCGCCGCCACCCCTTGCAACCCAGCCGGCAACGCACCAATCAATTCCTCAAACAATCGTCCGGTTCCGTCCAACCCCGGAAGCAACGCGATCCTTCTCACATCACCCATGGTGCTCCCGAAGCATCATTCGTCAAGCTTGCGCCTCATCCTCACTTGTACAATTTATGAACTGGTTAAAGTGCCTGCGTGGACAATCTCAACCTTTGCGTCTATAATGTACTTGCAAGCAATCAGCAGCTAGGGGACTTTCCGAATGGCTCCCGTACAACTGGAAATTCTTAAAGCGCTGGGTGGCAAAAAACTCTCCATGAACGAGTTGGTTCTCGAAGTACGGCAAAAGTCGCAGGCCAGTCCCATCGACATTAAAGCTGCTGTTCTCCCGCTGATTAACACCAACCGCATAGAAATGACTCCCGAACGGAAACTTCACCTCAACACCGAATAACTTTGCATCATCCGCCTGACCCCAACCTCAGATTTCACCTGGAACCGAGCAGAAAAGACCATCGAACCCCTCCGCAAGTGGACCGGGACCGCGTCCTCTATTCCAGCGCTTTCGCTCGCTTGGCGGAGGTCACCCAGGTCGTGTCCGCCGACCGCGGATATGTGTTTCACAATCGGCTCACCCACTCTCTAAAGGTAGCTCAGCTTGCTCGCCGCATCTCCGAGCACTTGAGAGCGAGCCAGAAAGAAGCGTCCGACGCGTTGCATGCCCCGGACCCCGATGTTGCTGAAGCCGCCGCGCTGGCCCATGACCTCGGCCATCCCCCGTTCGGCCATATTGCCGAAAAAGAACTGGACCGCTTGGCCAGAAAAGAAGGCTTGCCGGACGGCTTCGAAGGCAATGCCCAATCCTTTCGCATCGTCGCAAAACTGGCCGTGAGCGATGCTGCAGGCGCGGATAGCGATCTGACCTCTGCCATCCGCGGGCTGAACCTGACCAGATCCACCCTCAACGCTCTTGCAAAATACCCTTGGGGATTTGGGGAGAACGCCGAGAAAAAGGGTAAGTGGGGTTTTTACGAGACCGAGCGTCCCCTCTTTCTATGGGCGCGACAATGCCACCAAGGGCCAGCTTTCGCCAAGAGCTGCGAAGCGGAGATCATGGATTGGTCCGACGACATCACCTACGCCGTTCACGACCTCGTCGACTTCTATTGTGCTGGACAGATTCCGATCGACAGGCTCGCCGACGAAAGCGATCCCTCCGAGCGCGAGGAATTCTTTTCCGCGGTGTTCAGCCGTTGCCACGATTTGTCGCCCAGGCGAATGGAACTGGAGAAGGTCTTCAAAGAGGTGGTTGAATTCTTTCCGCTCGATCGCCGGTACACCGGTACGTTTCGCCAGCGCAGTGCCGTCTGGCAGTTTTCCACCCTGCTGATCTCTCGCTACGTCAATGCCATCAGACTGGTCGCGCCCACAGCTGGGAACGGAAGAGTCGTCGATATCGCGCAGTATGCTCTGGATGAAATACGCATGTTGAAAGAACTAACCTGGCACTACGTCATCCTCAACAACGAACTGGCCACCTTGCAACACGGGCAGACCCAATCCGTGCGCGTAGTTTTCGAGACCCTGCTCAATGCCGCCAAGGGCGGTTCCTGGAAGCTGTTCCCTCCGGCTTATGAAGAGGAACTGCGCGCTGCTATTGGCGATCGCAATCTCCAAACCCGCGTTGTGATCGACTATCTGGCTGGCATGACCGAACGAGAGGTCACCCGCATTTACACTCTGCTCACCGGCAAATAACTCTTGTCGGATCGTTTACGCTGTCCCTAAAAAAAGAGCGCGATTTTCATCGCGCTCTCTTTCAAAACATTTACTCCGAAAAATTACGCCTTTGCCGGATTCTCTCCCCGCGTGAATCCCGGCGCCGGCCGCAAC
>DATCOK010000347.1:0-8636 GCA_036564765.1 Candidatus Acidiferrum sp.
TCGCCCAAAACCGACAACCTCGGAAATGTCTTGGTCACTCTCGGCTCGGGCGCGCCGCATCGCCTGATCGTCACGCCCATGGACGAACCCGGCTACGTGGTCAGCGAAATCACTCCGGATGGATTTTTGCGCGTGCAGCGCCTGCCGCAAAGAGCACCCAACACCGTCTTCGATCTGCTGCATGCTGCCCAACCCGTGACCGTTGTAACGCGCGCCGGTAAACAGGTTGCCGGCGTCTTCACCGGCCTCTCCGTCCACTTACAACCGGGGCGCGTGAATACACCGTCGATGGGCAATCTCGACGAAATGTACGTGGATATCGGAGCCGCCAGCGCGGAAGAAGTTCACACCGCAGGCGTCGATGTGCTCGATCCCGTTTCGCTGGCGCGCACTCCGCGGCAACTGGGCTCCGATGAAATCGCTGCCCCAGCCATCGGCGACCGCATCGGTTGCGTGGCGCTCGTCAATCTATTGCGAGCGCTGAAACAAAACTCGCAAAAAGTTTCCGGCACGCTCACCGTAGCCTTCGCCGCGCAACAGTGGACCGGCGGCCGCGGTCTCGATCGCCTGCTCAACGAACTGCATCCCGACGAAATGATTTACGTCGGCCGCTTATTCCCACCTAAAAACGACGACCCCAACGCGCCTGCGCCACCTCCGGCTCAGCCGCAAAAACCGGGCGCGGGAATTCTGCTGGCCAGTAGCCCAACCGGCGAGCTAGGCAAATTCGCCGCAGAACTACAGCAGGCCGCCGATGAACACCACATAAAGCTAAATACAATTCCCGCGGCTCCGCCCACCATGGCCGGTTACGCCAAACCAACGCCGCTGCCGGGGCGATTCGCACACGTCGGAGTTGCCAGCCTTTTCCCCGTCACGCCCGCAGAAACAATTAGTTATACAGATGCACACGCATTGCAGGCGCTTCTCTATCGATATGTCTCCGGATCGGATCAGACAGTCGGAATGGGCGGTGGCGTAATGGTGGGTAGGGATCACGCTCCCGTCATACAGCGACTCACCGAAACTTATGGAGCGAGCGGGCACGAGGAGAAAGTCCGCGAAGAAGTAAAAAAACTGTTGCCGCAATGGGCCAAACCCGAAACCGACGCTGCTGGAAACCTTGTTTTGAAATTAGGAAACGCGGGAGGCAATTCCAAAGCACAAAAAATCGTCTTCGTGGCGCATATGGATGAAATCGGCTACCAGGTTCGCGCCATTGAGGCCGACGGCCGCTTGCTCGTCGACGTGCTGGGTGGTGGTTACACCGAATATTTTCTCGGCCACGTCGTACTGGTACAAAAATCTGATGGCACCGCCGTCGGCGGAATTCTCGAGCTCCCCGACAAGTGGGACCAACCCGGATTCGAATGGCCGCGCGGCTTCAAGGCCATGGACGATGCCGTGCATCTCTATGTCGGGACGCATTCCGCGGAAGAAACGCAGAAACTCGGAATCAAAGTGGGCGATTGGGCCACCGTTCCGAAAAAATATCGCCAACTCCTGGGCACCCGCGCCAACGCCAGGAGTTTTGACGACCGTGTGGGTTGCGCCGCACTGATCGAAGCCGTACGGGCGCTCGGCCAGAATCTTGGCGACCGCGATGTCACTTTCGTCTGGTCCACCGAAGAAGAAGTCGGCCTCAAAGGCGCGGCGGCTATCGCCGAACGCATGGCCAAAGAGGGCCACGCCGCGGACTTCGTTTTCGCCATCGACACTTTCGTCAGCTCCGATTCGCCCATCGAATCAAAACGCTTCGCCGACGCGCAGATCGGCAAGGGCTTCGTGATTCGCGCGGTCGATAATTCGAACGTCGCCCCGCGCGAGTATGTCGACCGCATCGTAAAGTTGGCCAACGAAAATAAAATCCCCGTGCAGTACGGCGTCACCGGCGGCGGAAACGACGGCGCGGTCTTCGTGCGCTACGGAGCGGTGGACGCTCCGCTAAGCTGGCCGCTGCGCTACTCCCATTCGCCCGGCGAAGTCATCGACACCCGCGATCTCGATGCTCTATCGAAAATTGTCGCGGTGCTTGCGAAGCAGTGGTAAGAAACTTGTAGCACTTAATCTGCCGATGCTCAGTCTGGAAATTGCACGAACACATGGTTGGCGCCGCAGGGTTCGCAGCGATAACCCAGCCGCGTAAACTGCTCGGTCACCCTTCGCCGATTTTCGTCTCCATGCATTTCGCAGAGAATCGCCGGCCTTTTTTCTTCTAACAATTTCTGCGCGCCGCGAAATACTTCCACCTCCGCGCCCTCCACATCGCACTTGATGAAGTCCGGCGCACCCGACGCCGAGAAATATTCGTCCAGCGCCACCGCTGGGATTCGAATCGTCGCGCTTTCGCCCGACGCCTCCTGTACGCCGGTCACGTGCCCGAGCCCGCGATCCGGCGACTGCTGCACGTCCGCCCGCGCAAAGGACACCTCGCCAGCGGAGGACCACACCGCTTTTTCCTCCACGCGAATCGGCGCGCCGCCGTTACGCCCAACGTTTTCCCGCAGCCGCTCGGCAATTTCGGGATCCGCTTCGAACGCCACCACCCGGCCATTCGCGCCCGCCAGTTTGGCCGCTAGCAATGAAAAAAAACCGATATTCGCGCCAATGTCATACACGTTCATTCCCGGCCGCACGATCCGTTGCAAAATGGCCTGCACTTCCGGTTCGACCGTGCCCTGAAAATAGTCGCGGCCCGTGCGGGGATTGAGCCGCAACCATATTCCCTCCCCGGGCCCATGCTGCACCTGCACCCAGGTGAGCGCATCTCGCGGAACGATCTTCGCGCTGGCCCAGCGCAACGCCGGACCAATCAGCGGCATCCGCCGCAGGTTCGCGAACGGCATAGCAAATCGCAGAAACGTTCTGGCCAGTCCGCCGCTCAATTATTTCTCCACCAGAAAACTTCCGATGCACAACGCATCCATACCTGAACTGAAAAATGTGCGTACCGCGTCCGTGGGCGTGTGCACGATCGCCTCCCCGCGCAAATTGAACGAAGTGTTCATGATCACCGGCACGCCGGTGCGTTTCCCGAATTCGTCGATGAGCCGCCAGTACAGCGGATTAATCTCTCTCTCGACCGTTTGCGGCCGCGCGCTGCCGTCCACGTGGGTCACCGACGGGATCACCGAGCGTTTTTCCGGCCGCACCTGCGCCGTCAAAATCATGAACGGCGAATCCGTGGCGCTTTCGAGAAACTCGCCCGCCGCTTCTTTTTTGAACGAAGGCGCGAACGGCCGCCACCATTCGCGAAATTTCACCGCGTTGTTCACCTTGGCGTTCATTTCCGGATCGCGCGGATCGGCTAGGATCGAGCGGCTCCCCAGCGCCCTCGGCCCAAATTCCATGCGCCCCTGAAACCAGCCGATAATTTTTCCCTGCGCCAGTAGTTCCGCAACGGACGCGGCCACATCTTCGAGCCGCCGGTACCGCAATTTGTACGTCTGCAGCACCGCTTCGATGGCCGCATCGTCGAACGACGGGCCTAGATACGCATGGCGCATCGCGCGACTCGGCAATTTCCCGTTGTCATCGAGATACGGCGCCAGCGCCGCGCCCAACGCTACGCCGTCATCGGAAGCCGCGGGCTGCACGAAGAAACCATCGACCATGCCCGAAGCCGCGATCTTCCCATTCGCTTTCGAATTCAATGCCACGCCGCCGGCCATGCACAGGTTCCGGCTGCCGGTTTTCTCCATGGCCATGCGCACCACGCTCATCATGGCGACTTCGCAGGCGTCCTGCGCGGCAAACGCGATGTTTTTGTGCCGCTCGGTGATTTCACTTTCCGCCACGCGCATCGGCCCCAGAACGCGAATCATTTCCGCAAACGGCTGCGCGCCGGGAGCCACCAGTTTTTTGGTATGCACGCGATATGGATTCGCCTGCGCCTCGATGAACGCCGACAAATCCACGCCTGGCTGGCCGTAGGGCGCCAACCCCATCACTTTCCACTCATCGCTGTTGCGCTGAAACCCCAGATACTCGGTGAACTCGCTAAAAAAATATCCCACCGAATCGGGAAACGGAATGGTCAGCACGTGTTCCAACCGCCCATCGCGGCCGTGCCAAATAGACGTCGCTTCCCAGGCCCCGCGCCCGTCCATCACCACGACCGCCGAATCCGCGAAGCCGGAATACGCGTACGCGCTGATGGCGTGCGCCAGATGATGATCCACGAAACGCATCCGCGCCTTCGTCGCACCGAAATTCTGCGCGAAACGCTTCCCGCCCGCCTGCTGATGCCACATGCTCAGAAAATGCAGCGTGGAGTTTAGCGCGCTCAAATAATTCAGCGGCATTTTCGCCGACGCAAAATTCTTGAGGTCGTGCTGATAAGCGGCCCCGGCGCGCGGCCAGCCGAAACATACCTCGTCCAGTTGCTGAGCCTGCACCCCGGCAAACTCCAAACATGCCTGAATCGCCAGCCGTGGAAACGCGGAGTCGTGCTTCACGCGGCTCAGCCGCTCTTCCGCCACAGCAAATAGCAATTCACCGTCGAGCACGATGCACGCCGACGAGTCATGCATCTGCGAATAATTAATGCCTAGAGTCAGCACGATAAATTAGCGCGACGACGCATGGGCCTCCGCGCCGCGATGGGAACGACCATGTTGCGCCTCAAGAATGCGGTAAAAAAAAGCTTCGAGCTGCCGCGCGGAACGCTCCCACGTGTAGCGCTTCATAGTCTGCCGCGCCGCGGCTCCCAGCGATTCACGAAGCTCCACGGAACCTGCCAGACGCACGATGGCTTCTTCCAGCGCCGCGGAATTCGCCGGCGGCACCAGCAACCCGTTGTATTCATTTTCCACCACGTCGGTCATCCCGCACGTCTCCGCGGTGATCACCGGCATGCCCGAGGCCATGGCTTCCAGCAAGACACCGGGCAATCCCTCCATCAACGATGGGAACGCCAGAATGTCATGTTCCGCGTAAAGTTGCTGCATCTCTCCCGCGGCCACCACCGGCCGTACCAGGATTTTGCCCTTCAAATCTTCGCCAAAAAACCGCTGCACTTCTTCAGCGGAAGCGCCGCCGCCAGCCACCGTCAAGCTCATCCCAGGAAATTTCTTGATCACCCGCGGCAAAGCGTCTCGCAGATAAAAAATCCCGCGCTGATCGAGCCATGTGCCGGGGTACAGCAGCCGGATATTTTCTCCCGTGCGATATTCGCGCGGCACATCGAAGCGCGCTTCCACGCCATTCGGTATGTACGCAGTGCGTTCCCTATCCAGATTGTATTTGAGTTGCAGCAGGGTCCACACATCGCGGCTGTAAGTGTGCACGCCATCGGCGGTGCGAATGGACCAGCGATACCGCGGGAAATGATAAAACCGATGCCACTGCCGATTCTTCCAGGAAAAATGAAACGCCCGGCCTTTCTTCGCTTCGCGGCTCATTACGTGCACCCGCCGCTCTTCCAGCCCATGCAGCGTCATCACGTACGCCGGATACGAATCGCCGCCGCTCCAGTGCTTACGCACGCCATATGCAAACCCGTCCGGCCCGTGAAGATTCACGATGGAAAACTTCTTTCGATGCTCCGCGATGTAGCGCCCCAGCCGCATCGCAAAAATCGCCTCCTGAAAACGCCGCGACACGGAATCCGGCTTGATCAGATCCTCGCTGAAAACGTACGACACCTTGTGCCCGCGCCGCTCCAGCTCACTTCCATAGTTGTACACAATGGCTGCCACGCCGCCTTCGCGCCGCCGCGGAACACCCGCCGCCATCAGAATATTCAGAGGCTGCTGCAAGAAAATTCCAGGCTCCAGGATTTTCTCAGAGGATCGTTGGGTCTTGACTTCAAATCTTGAATTCTTCTGGCCCGGCCACTCGCGTCATTTGCGGCACATTTACGACCTCACCCAGCTTGCGCAACTCTTTCTCCACATTGATGACAACGCCGGCCGCGGCCGCCTCAACTTTGACCGCAACTCCAGCGATCGCGCGCACGCGCATCTAGTCGGACACTCGCTTTTCCGATATCAGAAAATAATGATATGCGAACGGGCTAAGCAGTTTGCGCACGGTGCGATTCGATTCAAGAGAAAGCAACGAGACCGGATTGCGCCTGGGAAAGAAAGGCAGTTGGTGTACCGTGCCGTCGCTATAAATAATTTTCCAGCCTGCTTCGGTCACGAAACTGCGAATTTGCGGCACCCATTGACGGCGGTCGAATGGCTGGTCCAGTTCATGATGCCGATGGCGATGCCGCACTCGCGAATACAAATCGTAAAGCCCCATAAAATTCGCGTAATTCGGCGTGGAGAGAAAAAGCCTCGCACCACCACGGGCGACCCGCCACATTTCGCGCATGGCGCTCCGGGCGTCTGGAACGTGTTCGATGGTCTCGCAGGACACGATAAGGTCAAACGATTCCGAGGCGAACGGTAATGACTGGGCGTCCCCTTGAATCAGCGCGGCGTTGCTACTTGAACTATCAAGACGAAGCTTGCTCTGACCGACGCGCAATGCGGTCATGGAAAAGTCGCAGCCTGTTGTGTACGCGCCAGCTCGTGCCAATTCGCGTACAAACCCAGCGCGCCCGCAAGCAACCTCCAACACCCGTAGACCTTGTACCGCTCCTATTTTTTCACGCACCAACTCATACCACGGGCTCGCGGCATCTTCGTGCTCCGGTTCCGAGTCGAAGACACGCTGGTGCCAAACATCGTAATCCGTTCGCAGGCTCAATGTTCGAATTCCTTCAAGTCAGTGACATTTTCGACTCGCGGTATCGGTAAAGGCCCTCTTCGAAGATTACGGTACCAGTTATTCCTATTCAGCCAGCGGCGTCCCGCGTAAAACCAGCGAGGGGGTAGAAAAAGAGCCGGGACCATACTCAAAGCTCTGAAAAACTGTTGCATTCTCGTAGCATTGCTATGAAGTACTTCAAAAACCTTATTTTCTGTACGCACCGTCTGCCAGGGAGCCCCACCATACAGCATCAGCCCTAACTGGTCAGCTTCGGCCTGCACAATTTCTACCACGCAGTTGATGATCTCAGCGGATAGGCCACATCTAAGCAGCGCTGTGTTCAACGCTACAGCCAGATTCGCCATCACTGCCTGTTTGTGCCGCATGCCAGGCTTCCCGCCTCCCGCTCCGACATAAAGATTGTTGCCATGAATGACGTAACAAGTAAGCGGTTGCTGAAGGATCAAGGTGTCGCTCACCACGGCGGCCAGCGTGAACAAATATTCGTCCGCTTCAAAAATCAGATTTTCCGGAACAGGCAGGATTCGCCGAGCTACTTCGGAACGTATTGCCATGCGGCTGGTCCCTAGAAAACTCTTTCGTAATCGAAATGTCCGTGCGGTTGCCGTCGAGTTTATGCGCAGCTGTTCATCTTTTTCCGGAGCGGAGATGCGCTCGCTGCCGTCCGGCAATGTTTCCTTGATGGCGTGGCCGACCAGTCCCACTGCCGGATTGTTCGCGAACACTTCCATTACGCGTGAAAGTTTTCCCGGCAGCCAGTAATCGTCGCCATCCAGAAACGCGATGATTTCTCCGCGACACTCCGGAATGCCCACGTTAAACGCCGAAGCCTGACCGCCATTCTTCTTGCGCAAGTACCGCACTTCCGGTTCGAAGCGTCGCACGATTTCCGGCGTGGCGTCGGTGGACCCGTCATCGATCACGATAATTTCGCGCTGCGCTGCCGGAAAATCCTGCTCCAGCACGCTCGCAATCGCTTTTTCGATGAAGCGTTCGTGGTTATACGTGTCGATCAGAACGCTTACGGGCAGATTCGCCAAGGGTCGTACCTTTCAAACATCGCGAAAACACTCACTAAAGTCGCGGCCCGACGCACCGCGCCGCTTCTGTCAGTGTACGATATTTTGCGGATGACCAAACCGCACTCTGGCTCTCAGACCGAGGCAACGGCAATCCTTGGGACTTGAGCAAACGCCTAATGATTCGCCGAACGGCTCAACCCTAAACGCCTGCGCAGCGGCGCGGTACGCAACACAAAGTTGCGCCATAGCCATTGCTCCACTTGGAATCTCTCTCGCCGCGCGCGCACCCGGCGAATCGCGCCGCCCGGCAAAAGTTCATGCGTGGCGTCCAGCAAGGTACAGGCGTGCTTCACGCCGCCGTAAATCTCCAGATTTTGTTGCGCTTCGTCGCCGCCGTACGCGCCGCGCTGCCCTCCGGCGATGTGCGCGTAATCGTGTTTCTGGTGAATGGCGCGCGCCACGCGGGTGATATCGACCACCGGAATTTGCCGCGCCAGCGCATCCTTAATAAGCCACTGATCGAACCACGCGCGGCCCAGCGCCAGCGCCGGCACCTCCGCATACATGTCGCGCGTAAACGCAAACACGTCGATCGCGGCGTGGTGGCCGGGCGCGCCGGCCGGCAACATCGAGAGCCGCAGTGGCGCATCATCTCCAATTGCCAGCGGCTCCGTTAACTCAATTTCCCAGCGATGCGCCACCGCCAGGAATTGCGGAAACGTTTCTTGGGTTCTCACAATTGCGTCCAGAAACCCCTGCAACAAAATAATGTCGCAATTCACGTAACACAGAAGGCGGCTGCTGGTCACGTCTCTGGCGCGCCGCAACAAGTCGCTGAGCAACGGCGTGCCAAACGCGTTGCGCTGGATATCACTTAGATGTCCCAGTTGC